>JBDGYW010001048.1:0-7378 GCA_039588935.1 Gemmatimonadota bacterium
GCTCGCGTGGCAAGGCCCATTGCCACACCGGCTGCAAAGCCAACACCAGTGCCGAGTAGCCGCCTGCGGTTTTCTCCGGTACGCAGCTCGAGTAGCGTCACAGATGTCAGTGGAATCGCGAGAGGTGCTTCCCTAGTATCAGCCCGTACATATACTGTGTCTCTGTCTCCGGCAACGTACTCGCCCACGTACCTGATCAATCCTGCGGACGGGGCCGTGACACGCACGCGCGCACCGGGTTCGACGGGAATGTCCTCTTCAGGCTCGTTGTCGAGCGGTTTGGTCCAAAGGTAGATGGCGCCGCAGCCGCCGACCGCGCCGCGCCCTACGTTCACAAACCTCGGGTCTCGGTGGGCCTCGACTCCCTCGAACCAGTCTGTGGGGACGAGGAAGTCGATATCTGCATTGCGCCCCGTTCCCATGTACCAGCCATCAACGAACACGGCCGGCGGACCGTCGCAACGCCTGAGTCGCACGGCGGAGGATGTGTTCCCATGGCTGACGCCAAACATCTTGTAGAGCACCTGGGTAGTCACAGACGGTTCCCCCCAACGTGCCAAGTATTCTGCCATGGTCAGGTAGCTGCCGAAGCCGTCCCGCCGCCGCCGATCGTAGAAGCCGACGTCTCGCAGTTTCTCGGAAGGTGCATCCGCCGTAACAGTGAGTTCGGCCAGGCGTATCGGGAGGTGCTCGAGACTCGACGTCGAGAGATCGACCGTATCGCCAGTGATCAACTCCACCTCTCGCTCTAGCCGTCGGAACCCGAGCCGCTTCACCTCGAGACGCACAACACCGGGTGGGAGGCCTTCGAATGTGAAGACTCCTGTATGGTCCGACAGTGTTGAAAAAGCTGAACCGACCAAATGCACGTCGGCCGCGGGTACGGGTGCTCCTGCGGCATCGGTTACCTGCCCGACCAAGCTTGCCGCACGCTGCGCGGAAGACAGAAGACTGAGATCCTGCCGCCAGACCGAAGTCTCGAGCACGCGGAAATCCGATCCTGTGCTCACCCCACCACCCAGGAAGAACAAACCCACGAATCTGCTCACGCGGTCGTCGTTGCTCGCATGCATCGTAGATCGCGAGCCTGTGGGCACTCCGCAGATTGCGTAGGTACCGTCGTTTCTTGACAGGACGTACGCAGAGATCTCGTCAACCTGAAACCAGCTCTGTGCGCCCGGCTCCGAGCCGACCATAGATATGCGTATGCGCGCGTTCGCGACTGGTTCACCGGTCATTGCGTCCCGCACCACTCCGGCTACTGCAGTAATGGTGTCGGGTGCGCCGGGCGGGCATAACTGTGAGACGATCTCGTCGGGCGTCTGCGCGAGAGCGGTTTGCGCGAGCGCAAGGACTGATACGGCTGTCAGAGCCACACGAACTCGAGGCATCAAGGTTCTCAACGTTCCCTCAGGAAGTCACCGTGTCCAGAAGGCGATCACGCCGCAGGCAGAGCCTGTGCGGTTGAACTGGGCTGGAATCGTCGCGGCGCTGCCGTATGCCTCAACAGCCTCGATCTCATGCACAGACAGTACTTGGTCGACGTCACTCTCATCGACTGTCCCCATGTATCTGCCGTCTAAGAAGAACAGCGGTGGGCAACCGGCCCTCTCCTTCGCCCTTTGAAAGGATGCCCTGCTCTCCGTGCGCCTCATCCGAACTAGCCAGCGGGCGTAGGTGCTGCCGCCGCCGGACATGGCAGCTGGGTTCCTGACCACACGAACACCAAACATTCGTTTGAGAACATCCGTCGGCACTACCGGGTTTCCCATCTTCAGGAATTCTTCTCGCGTAATGAAGCTGCCGGCACTCGCTTCGCGTCGCAGTTCAAATTCCGCAAGCCGTCTTCGGGTCAGTGATGGTGTTGCTTCCACCTGCACAGGGTCAAGATGCAGCGGCAAGGGGTGCATGGCAATCTGGCCGATCGAGATCTGGTAAAGTCCACCTTCGTGAATATCCACGGTGAACTGAATCGGGCTGTACCCCATCCGCAACGCGCTTAGCGTCACAGCGCCGAGGGGTACGCCTTGAAGCTCGAAGAGGCCTGCGGCGCCGGTTTGTGAAGACAACGCGGCCCCGTCGACAGCGACCGTGACATTAGACAGTGGTAATCCGGTCGTGGCGTCTGTGACGAAACCGCGGACGATGGTCGTGTCTTGTCCAGAAAGCGACTGGCTGATGCCGATCAGGAACACTGCGGTGAGAAGGATGAGTGACCTCATAACCGGCCTCCGAGGGTGCCGGGGTTTTGCCCGATACGTGAGCTGGTGCCGGTGAGACTTCGCGGATGAATGATTACGAATGTCTGCCGTGGATACCGGTTCCCTCGCGAAATCATCAGCCTCAGGGTTTGGCTGTATCATCGGGTTTCCCTGAGCTTCCGTGGCGTGGAGACCAGGTACTCCCGCCGGATCGGTCGACGGGTCCTTCGTTGGGCGCGCCGGACGTCGGCCCTCCCCGGTTGGTGACCTCGAGAACCCTTAGCTTGTCGATGGGCTTTGATTTGCGTGGTTGTGTGGTGAAAGCCTCGTCCACACGCGGTCGTACGGAGGGCGTTCCAGTTTCCCACTATAGACAAACAGCCCCGCGTCGCGAGACGCATGGGGCTATTCGTTGTTTGAAGAGGCCACGCTTCCGATAGAAGCAGCCTCATTAATTGTTACAGACCGATTCTCGACCTTCAGTTACGCGAACCGATCGGCACCATCAGGTGTGCGTACGGCGTGCCCTTCCACATGACATAGGGACCACCGTTCTGCGGGTCCGTTGGATACGCTTCCAGCAATGCGGCGGGTGCGATAATCATCAGGTGTGCACCCTCTCTGATCCACTCGTTGTCGTCGGTCGGACCCTCTGCGTAGGGATCGATGTTGCTGGCTCCCCCGTCGCCGGCCAGCATGTAAGAAATGCCGAGCGACCCAGCCACATATTCCTTTTTGTTCTGCCATGCGTCGGCCCATTTCATCCACTCACTGTCCATGCACATGGGTGCGGTGCCGCTTAGCATTGGCGGTGTCGGCAAACAGGTATACCCGTTTGAACCTTCCTGCAGCACATTGCCTTCCCAGTCAACTACCGTCGCATTTTCTGCCATACCCGGCCAGGCCGCACTCAGCGCGTCTGTCAGGGCATCGGATTCGCCCTGCGCACGCGCTGCATACGGGACAAGCACCAGTGCCACGGTCAGACTGGCTACGCCAACACACAACTTACGGCAGGTTCCTCTTCTCATTTGAGCCTCTCTTTCACTGGACTTGGGTAGTGTTTCTTTGATGGCCCCGAGGGCTCGTCGCCTGGCGGGCGTCTACTGCGGCGTCTACTGCGGCGTCCTTGCGGAACGTCTACTGCGGCGTCTAAAACGGCGTCGGTCAGGCGGCAGGGCCAACGAGGCCACCAGCGCACTTCACTTCAAGTTTCTATCCAGAAACTAGTGATCAGTAGTCAATATGTCAATATGGTACTGCTTTACCATATTCAATTGGCACGGCGGCGCGTGATCTCTGCACGGCCCGTGGACTTCTCGGCACTCAGGGAGTATTCGGATAGGTATCCGAACGTTCCAGACTTACGGAGGGCAAGGGAGAAAGCCGTCTTTCCGAAGCACATTTGAAGCACATCGGCCCGAGAGCCCCCGTCCGACGGGGCTTCCGAGGGGGACAGAGGATTTCTAATCCTCGGTTCCCCCGCTCGCCAATTCTCGCCCCACACCGTATCATAGCGCTCATGTCTGATCTCCAGGCACAACTCCAAGAGGCCGTCGGCGACAGACGCCGAGTTGACGAGGAACTCGGTAGCGGTGGCATGAACAGAGTGTTCCTGGCAAGAGAGACGTCGATCCGCGACGCAGCCCTTTACCTATGTTGAGACCCTCAATATGACTCGGTTGGATCTGAAGCTCGCTAAGCGCTACCTGAGAAGCCGGCGGTCGTCGAGGCTGTTCTCATTGATAACGCTCATTGCGACTGGCGGTGTCACGGTCGGTGTCATGGCCCTAATCGTGGTGATGGGTGTGATGAATGGTCTACAGACCGACTTGAGAGAGAAGATCCTGGGTCCCACTCCACATCTGCGCATTAATACTTACGGAATGGGATTTCGGATGGACGATTGGGAGACGGCTCGTAATTCCGTCCTTTCCCACCCTGACGTCGTGGCAGCGGAACCAGTCGTTTACAGCCGTGGCCTCATAATGAGGGGTTACGATTTTGCTGAAGGGCCGTATGTGAAAGGCATATCGAGTGACACCGGCACGGTTTCGGCAACGGCTCTTCCTCGGAAGTTCATCGAAGGAGACCTGTCTTTCAGGACGACGTTGGATTCTGTGCAGGGTGGGATCGTACTGGGACGACTGCTTGCAGAACGGCTCTCAGCGTATCCCGGAGATAGCGTCACGATGATCTCTCCCACCGGCAGCAGATTCAATCCAGCACTCGGTGCCTTCGTCCCGCAGTACTGGACGTTTGAGGTGACTGGACACTTCGAAACTGAGATGTACGAATATGACAATAACTGGGTCGCCATACCGCTTGAGGTAGCTCAGGAATATGCGGGGTTGGGTGCGGCTGTTTCGGGGATAGAAGTTCGGTTGAACGACCCATGGCAGGCTCCGAGAGTAGGTGCTGAGTTGGAGGAGGCTCTCGGTCCTCGATTCAACGCGACGGATTGGCAGAGCCAAAACGCGAGCTTGTTCTCGGCCCTCAAGCTGGAGAAACTGGCAATGTTCACCATTCTTTTGTTGATCGTGATCGTAGCCGCCTTCAACATCGTCAGCACGCTCACGATGGTTGTACGGGACAAGACACGCGAGATAGGTATCCTCAGGGCGATGGGGCTTCCCGCAAAGGTGGTGCGGCGTACGTTTATTCTCCAAGGAGCGTTCATCGGAGTTGTCGGAACGGGCCTCGGAACCACGCTGGGCCTTGCGGTGGCGTGGCTTGTGGACTCGCACAGGTTCATAGAGCTGAATCCCTCCGTGTACTTCATCGATCATCTGCCGGTGCGGGTTGCTCCCCTAGACCTCACCGTCGTTATCGTTGCGAGCATCGCAGTTGCAACGCTTGCCACGATCTATCCGGCGCGCCAAGCGGCGACGCTCAACCCTGTTGACGCGATACGATACGAATGACAGCGATACTACAGGCCCGCGGGGTCAAGAAGCATTTTCCAAGCGGCGGCGGCACAGTACTCGAAGTGCTGAGCGACGTCAACTTAGGGATAGCGCTGGGAGAGGTTGTCGCAATAGTCGGCGAGAGCGGCACTGGAAAAAGCACGCTGCTTCACCTACTGGGTGCGCTCGATGTTCCTACGGCGGGCGAGATCCTCGTTGATGGGCGGTCATACACGGTTCTCTCCGAAGCAGAGCGAGATGTTCTTCGGAACGAGAAAATCGGGTTCGTGTTTCAATTCCATCATTTGCTCAGGGAGTTTTCCGCGCTCGAAAACGTCATGATGCCACTTCTGATTGGAGGGATTTCGGAGGAAAAGGCGCGAAGCAAGGCGGAGAAGCTCCTGTCGGATGTCGGCCTTGCGGGGCGCATGACGCATCGTCCGGCGAAACTGTCTGGTGGGGAGCAGCAACGATGCGCGGTTGCTCGAGCACTTGCGCGGGATCCGAGGGTGGTACTGGCCGACGAACCGAGCGGCAACTTAGATAACCGGAACAGCGAGCGACTCCACGATCTTCTTTTTGATCTGGCCAGAAGCCTCGATACAGCTCTGGTCGTAGTCACCCATAACAACAGGCTCGCGAGACGGTGCGATAGAGTGTTACTGCTGGAGAACGGCCGTTTGCGGTCACCCCAGCTTGCTGAGGTGTTGCCCTAGTGTGCCTCGAATGTGCCTGAACTGACGTGCACTGCTGTCACTGAGTGACACGACTCTCCAGTCTGGAGCCGCGTTAGAATGTCATTTGGTGTCGTTACGTGTACGTGAGTACGCATTTCTGGGACGGTATCTGAGGACTGAAAATCCTCTGCTCCCCAGTCGAATTCCGTCGCTGGGCACATCCAATACTGGGCGGCCGACGGTAGGTACTCCCAGCTAAGCCTCAGCGGGTCCTTCGTTGCCTGATGCGGCGTGTAGTCGCGTAGGGCGTTGCTCCCCGATCTTGACCCAAGCCCGTCACGTGTGTTGAGTTGGATCGTTTCCTCAAACACTGATTCGGAGAACGCTGTGGGACGCTCTATTCATCCAGTAATCCGACTCACCACCGTGGCTGCCACAATACTGTCAATCGCGTGCGGGGATCCCGATCACAGCGATAGCGACGTCGTAGTGAGAGACAGTGCCGGCATCACCATCATCGAGAATCACGCGGCTGCCTGGACGAATGGAGGCGCGTGGACACTCGCCGCTGCGCCCTCCTTGTCCATCGGTGCCCTGGACGGTCCGGAGGAGTACCAGTTGTTTCGTGTGAGCGCGGCACTGCGGCTACCGAGCGGCGGGCTCTTCATTGCCAACGGCGGCACGAACGAGATCCGCTTTTATGACGAGAGCGGCCAGCTTGTAAGAACGGTTGGGCGCGAAGGTTCTGGCCCAGGAGAGTTCAGGGAACTGAGCGCCGCATGGCGTTTTGGCCGGGATTCGGTGCTGGTCGTCGACCAAGACGCGCGCCGCTTCTCGGTGTTAAGTTTCGATGGAGCTTTTGGGCGAACGGCAAACCTCCCCAGTCCGCCAGAGGGTTTTGGACCGGTCCCACAAGGCGTGTTCGACGATGCATCGGTGTTGATGTGGGCACGTTTGACGTCGTTGGGGGACAAAGTTGGACAGTATGTTGATAGTGTAGAGTTCCTTCGGTATACCCTCTCCGGTGATCTCCTGAACCGAATGGCCCGTCGGCCGCGGTTAACCCTTGTGGCGAGACGGTTTGGTGATGGCGGTGTCGTCATGATACCACCGTATTCACCGCGTCCAAGTGCTGTGGTGCAGCACGACCGTTGGTTCTATGGGGAGGGCGCGGACTACGAGATCGAACGATACACGCCAGCTGGCAGGCTCACCCACCTATACCGCCGGTCGATTACTAGACGACTGGTCACTCAGGCGATGGTTGATGAATTTCGAGATGGCGATCCTGACGAGGTTGATCGGCCGCAGCTGCGCGAGATGCGCATGAACATCGATATTCCGAGCAATATTCCGAGCACGATGCCTGCCTACCTCACCCTCCGAACCAGTACGGATGGCACATTGTGGGTGCAGTATTACACACGCGAGGATGAGCAACCACGGTGGTCCGCGTTCCGCGAAGACGGGCGTTACCTTGGCGACATTGATGTTCCCATGGGTGCGCGTGTCCTCGATATCGGAGCTGACTACTGGGTACTGCTGGAGACCGATGAACTCGACGTCGAGTATGTTCGCGTGTTCGAATTTATCA
>JBDGYW010001049.1:0-2718 GCA_039588935.1 Gemmatimonadota bacterium
TTGCCGAAGACCTGAAGCACGAGCGGTCGGATGCAGTTAAAGTCCTGCGCCCCGAATTGGCAGCGGCAGGCCTCCGGTTCAACGAGAATCCGCAGGAGACCCGACTATGAGCCACTTCTCATGTATCACAGATTGTGGAAGCAACGCACGTCTGACCACCCTCTCCATTTCGGTATTGTGTCTGGCGGCTCCACTACAGGTACATGCGCAGGACGATTTCGCCCAACGGCCTGTGCTCTTTACGGCCCCGGGCATGGAGCAGACCATTCTCCATCCCGATGGAAAATACAAGACGGGGACCGATCGGGATCTCCACATGGATCTCTACTACCCACCTGGCCTCGCACAAGAAACGAAGCCGCCAGTGGTTGTCTTCGTATTCGGCTACTCCGATGCTGCTGCAACGAAACTCACAGGTGTGCCGCTCAAGGACATGGGCGCATACACATCGTGGGCCAGGCTGGTGGCCAGCTCTGGCATGGTGGGCGTCACCTATGAGACAGATCAGCCGGAGGCGGATCTGAGCGATCTCATCAGTCACCTGCAGAGCCACGCCGACGATCTGGGGATCGATGCGAGCCGAATCGGTCTGTGGTCGTGCTCCGGGAATTCACCATTGGCGCTGTCGCATCTGATGCAGGACGCTGGACCGGAGGTGAAAACGAGTGTGTTCTATTATGGTCTAATGCCCACGCCGGACCGTTATCAGGAAGCACAGATAGACTCGCTCGCGCAGCAACTGGGTTTCATTCCATCTGACCTCGATGAGATACGAACAGACGTGCCCTTGCTCATCGTGAGGGCAGGGCAAGACAACCTGCGCCAGGTCAATGCCTCCATGGATCACTTCGCAGGAAGGGCGCTCGAAGCAAACGTACCGCTAACTGTCATCAACAACTCCGGCGGCCAACACGGCTTCGACATCCTCGACGACACACCTACTACTCAACGGATCATTCGGCAAACGCTGGACTTCCTGGCCACACATCTATTGCTGCCCACCGGAGACAGCTAAGAGGCTCAAGAGACAAACGGATTCGTCTAGCCTAACAACGCAAGAGATTGTGGGAAACCTCGTCGTTCACGAGCTGGATATTGGGATACACCGGTCAGGAAAATTGGATGGGCCGCGGGTTTGGTGAGCACCGGCGTGGAAAGGACGGAAACCCTATGAAGTTCGTGTGTGCAACCTCGGTATCGTTGCTGAGCTCCCTGCTCTTCACGTCGTCCGTCTCGGCCCAGGTAGGGCACGTCGTTGAGGTGCAGATGCCCGTAGCCCCTTCACCGGTACCCGCTGAGGGACAAATCCACCTCGTGTACGAGCTTCATGTCACCAACCTATCGTGGAATGCTGCGACGCTCACGCGAGTCCAGGCGCTCCGAACAGTCGGCGGTGAGCCCCTGCTGACGCTGGAGAGCGAGGAACTTGCCGGCGATCTCAGGATCGTCGGGGCACGTGGGGTTCCCTCCAGCGACGAGGGTGTCGTACTCGAAGCCGGCAGCAGGGCCATTGTCTATATGTGGCTCGCGGGCGAGTCCGGGATGGAATCCACCTCGCTTACTCATCGGATGAGCCTCTTCCAGGTTTCTCCCGAAGGCGACACGACGCGCCACGAATTTGACATCGACCCCCTCGGGCTCGGCCCCGAGCCGGTCGTGATTTCGGCACCGTTGAGGGGCGGAAACTGGTGGGTGTCGAGCTGGGATGGCCGCAGGCAAAACGATACTGGTCACCGACGGGCTTCTTTCATCGCCGTCAGCGGGCGTGCCGCACTAGCCCAGCGCTTCGCTCGGGATTGGAATAAGACCGGACCAAGAGAGCCTACAAGGGGGCAGGATGTGCTCGCCGTCGCCGATGGGGTCGTGCTCGAGGTAAAGGACGGCATCCCTGAAAACGTACCAGGCTCCGGAGCGGTGCCGATCACCCTGGAGACCCTGCTTGGGAACTACATAATCCTCGACATCGGCAACGACCGGTATGCTGTCTACGCACACCTGCAACATGGCAACCTCCGTGTGGCAGTAGGTGACCGCGTGCGAGCTGGCGATGTCCTCGGCTTGGTGGGAAACAGCGGGAACTCAATGGGAGATCACCTCCATTTTCACATCACTGACGACCCTTCGCCGCTCGGTGGAGAGGGCATGCCGTACGTGATCGACAGTTTCGAAGTCACCGGGGCCCGTTACCGTAACGCGTCTGAGAGTTGGGCGCCTGAGCGCCGCGAGCGGGAGATGCCCATGGAGGGCGCAATCGTGACGTTTTCGTCGGGATCGAGGTGATTTCCCGAAGCCCTTTCGGGGCGGAGTGGCTTATGCCGGAGAATCGGCTCTTCCTCGAATCTGGTTCGGCCCCCCTCTAGCGCGTTTCTTCCCACAGGCCGAGTTGGGCGACTTCCTCCCTACACTGCTCGTCTATCAACCATTGACATATCAAGTATTGATATATAAACTAGTCTGTAACATGACCAAAATCAGCAGTCAACTCACCCGCGAGGAACTCCTCAAGTATCTCCCGCTGACACCGGCGGTCTTTCACATATTGTTATCCTTGTCGGCCGGAGACCAGCACGGCTATGCCATCATGAAGGACGTGGCGGAGCAGACGGATGGTGAATTCAAACTCGGGCCGGGCAAGCTCTACTACTCCATGCAGCGGTTGTTGGACGAGGGTGTGATCGAGGAACTCGAGCCGCCGCCGGGCCGCAAGCCCGAGCGTGG
>JBDGYW010001050.1:0-2718 GCA_039588935.1 Gemmatimonadota bacterium
GGTCTGGAATACCAATCGCAGCCAGAGTCGTACTTCATCTGGCTCGAACTCCCGGCTGGCTGGCCCAGTGCCGAGTTCGCGAACGAAGCGCGACGTAGAGGCGTGGCCGTTACGCCGTCTGGCACCTTCGCCGCTGATCCAGCCCAGCTGCACAGCGCCGTCCGTGTCTGTCTCGGCGCGGCCGAAGATCGGAAGCAATTGGCCAGGGGCTTGAACGTACTTGCGGAGATGCTCTGTTGCCGTGAGTGCTGCCCGTCAGCGCTGGTGTAATCCAAGCCTCTCCTACCCCATAGAGGTTCTAGCCACGGCTGCCGAGTGCGGGCGCTGCTGGCACAACCTCGTCCCGAAAGACCTCGACCGAGTCCATCTTCCACCCCGTTGAGAGCCAATCTGAGGCGTTTCGCCGCGGACTACTCCGCCACACAGGTGCGCAGGATGCCGGTTAGATTGTCATAGTGACAATCGTGATATTGACATGCTCTGGAATGGTGACAATATTTCAAATCGTGTGCGGCAATATCTATCGGTGGCGCCACCACAAAGTTGCCATAATGGGATATCGCGGAGGTTCGTATGACAATTCCAATTATCCAAATTGACGCCTTCACCAACGAATTCTTCAGCGGGAATCCGGCGGCCGTTTGTCTCCTGGAAGAGCAGAAGAGTGCACGGTGGATGTTGGCTGTAGCGGCAGAGATGAACCTGTCGGAAACGGCGTTCGTGCTCCACAACAAGGGCGAATGCAACCAGTTCTCTTTGAGATGGTTCACGCCAAGGGTCGAAGTGCCGCTGTGCGGTCATGCTACGCTGGCAAGTGCACACGTGCTATGGGAGAAAGGAATCGCTCGACTTGAAGATTCGATTGTTTTTCATTCGTCGCAGGGATTCCTCACGGCGACTCGAGAGGACAACTGGATCAAGCTGGACTTTCCCGCGTTGCCCGGTACCCAATCTGAGCTGCCGGTTGGTCTCGTAGACGCGCTCGGCGTGGTACCGAGTCGAGTATACCGGAACCGACTGTCCACGTATTTGGTGGAACTAGATAGCGAACAGGCTGTGCGCGAACTCGAGCCCGACACAGCGGCACTCCGCAACTCGGAGTTCAACGTTTGCATTGTGACGGCTCGGGGCGTTTCGAACGGGTTCGACTTCGTTTCACGGTTCTTCGCGCCCGGCCTCGGAATCGACGAAGACCCTGTGACGGGATCGGCACACTGTTTTCTGGGCCCTTACTGGGCGGACCGCCTCGGAAAGATTGAACTTGTGGGTCATCAGGTGTCCAAACGTGGCGGCGTCGTAAAAGTGCGGTTGCGTGGAGACCGCGTGGATCTGCTTGGCCAGGCGGTAACGGTATTGCACGGCGAGCTGGCTGCGCCCTCGCCAGCGCTAGGGAGGCGTGCGCAGACCTCGAACAGTGGTGCTAACAACGGTCGGCCCATTCGGTACAGCGCTGCGGCGAAGGCGAGGCTGTGGTGAGCCGCTGAGCAAAGCCAGGTGTTCGGTCTGTTGGGAACACGGTTAGACTTCACGTCAAGGCTGAAGATCCGGTCTTCTTTGTGCGACCGATTGTGCGATCACCAGGAGAAGTCCATGATTCCCGACCAACGTCACCTGTTCGATCTTCCGGACGACCATGCGTACCTGAACTGCGCGTACACTGCACCGCTGCTCCGAACGGCTGTGCAGGCCGGCATAGATGCCGTCGAGGCAAAGAGAACGCCCTGGACAATCAAGTCTGACGACTTCTTCAGCACGGTGGAGAACCTGCGTCGGCTTTTCTCCCTACTTGTCGGATGCTCACCCAACGATGTCGCCGTCGTTCCCGCTGCGTCGTACGGTCTTGCGTTGGCCGCGAAGAACCTCCCGGTTGAAGAGAATCAGTCGCTCGTGGTGCTTCAGGATCAGTTCCCGTCCAACGTCTACAGTTGGATAAACCTCGCGGCCGCGAAGAACGCGATACTCAATACGGTCGCGCGGCCGGCAAACAGCGACTGGACTACGGCGCTGCTCGAGGCGATCGACGACAGCACCGCCATCGTTGCGGCGTCGCACAATCATTGGACGGATGGGACCGTGGTTGATCTGGTACGTGTCGGCGAAAAGTGCCGATCCGTCGGTGCCGCGCTCGTGGTTGACGGCGCGCAGTCGCTTGGAGCGGTACCGTTCTCCGTTTCCGCCATACGTCCCGATTTCGTCGCGGCCATCACTCACAAGTGGTTGCTTGGTCCCTACAGCATGGGCTTCTGCTATGTGGACCCAAAGTGGCACGATGGGACACCCCTCGAAGAAAACTGGTTGAATCGTGCTGGGTCCGAGGACTTTTCACGTCTCGTGGACTATCAAGAGGGCTACCAGCCCGGAGCCAGACGCTACGACGTGGGCGAAGTCAGCAACTTCATACTTTCGCCGATTGCCCGTACCGCGCTGGAACAAATACTTGTGTGGGGAGTCAAGGAGATCGCCGCGACTCTACGATCAAAGACCGACGCCATTGCCGATCGCGCAGAAGAGATGGGACTTCTCGTCGCCGAGCGTCAGTTCCGCGCGCCACACATGATAGGGATAACGAAACCCGGAGGGTTCTCCGGCGAACTGCCGAACCTGCTCGCCCAGGACAAGGTGTACGTGAGCGTGAGGGGGGAGTCCGTGAGAGTGGCACCGCACGTGTACAACAACGATGGTGAGATCGATCGGTTGTTCGCGGCGCTGAAGAAAGTC
>JBDGYW010001051.1:0-2715 GCA_039588935.1 Gemmatimonadota bacterium
CGATGCCGGATAACAGCGGTCATGCCGAAGCTCGCGGGACGTTAGGCGCCAAAACTCGAATAGAATCAAGTTCGGACACAGGAGAATGTGACCAATGCTAGTCTCGGTCCGTTGCCGCAGCTACGTCATCGGGGCTGTATGTCTTGTCGTTGTCTGTGGGTGTGGTGATTTCGATCCTCAGGGAGAACTGGATCAATGGTCTTTGGAGCGTGATCTCACGATCGGCAGCGTGAGCGACTCGGATCAAGCTCTGACGTCCGTTGGGTCCGTGGCCGTCGATGCTCGCGGAACCATTTATGTGACCCAACCGAGGGAGAAGCTCATTCGGATCTTCTCGTCGGCAGGAGAGTTCGTGCGCACCGTGGGAAGAGATGGCCAGGGCCCAGGTGAATTCCAGTCGATGGGATATCTGGGATGGATGGCCGACACGCTCTACATCAGTGATCTTCTGAATCAGCGAGTGAGCCTGTTTGGCGGAGACGGGTCATTTGTTCGCTCGTTGAACCTGTTGTCGCCGCTGATCGACGATGTGTTCCTTCCGAGTGTTCCGGATCGTATGCTCCCGGATGGGACCGCCCTGGTGAGGCCGAACTACCGGGCGCGATCAAGTGATGGCGACACAGTGACGGCTCGTGCCCTCTTTCGAATCGACACCACTGGAGCTGTCCTTCTGAGATTGGCCGAAACATCCCTGGAAAACGAAGGGTTCTCGATCCAGATGGGGAACGCCGCTATCGCCGGTGCCCAGCCATTTGGGGACTCTCCACTTCTAGCATTGCCCCCCGACGGAAAAGACGTGGCCGTAGTAGGCCGAGATGCGGCATCAGAGGAAAGGAGGGGACTAATCATCGTCACCAAGATCACCGCGGATGGAGACACGGTGTTCAGACGCGAGATCCCCTACAATCCGATTCCGCTCCCCAGGCAGATTGTGGATAGCGTGCTGGACGCCCGGGCCGAGCGTTACTCCAACATCCCATTCTTCGATTCGGCCCGAGAGGCCCGCCAGGCCCTGGACGACGTAGTATTCGTGCCGGCGTTCTATCCACCAGTGAGTGGCGTCCGGGCAGGATCCGACGGCATGCTCTGGCTCAAGCGTGAGGCCATCGCGGGCCCACAAGCGCGGTGGGATATCCTCTCAGCTGATGGGGACCCAGTTGCATACGTGCTTCTCCCTTCGTCAACCGTGATCCACGAGTCACAGGGAGCCCTAGTGTGGGCCACCGAGCGCGACGAGCTCGACGTGACCTATGTCGTGAGGTACAGGATCGTGAGACAATAGAGCTGTCGTTACGACGAGCAGCGGCTCCTAACAGCGCGTATAGCGCGCGCTCGGGCGGAGCCCTCGCGGCCCTTCGGGTGCAGGCTCTAGAGCCTGCCCGCTAACGCGCGGGAGGTTATGCGGAATCTGATGCGATAGAACTCCACCGAGGGCAAAACAGACAGGTCTCAAAGTGATGTGATATGGGCAGCAAACTCCTGCCGCCGAAGTACCTCAACGCATTCTTCTTGCTGTCCATAGGGCTGCACTTTCTACTTCCGATTAAGAAGGTCATTTTTCCTCCATTCTCGTATTCGGGATTGGCACTCATTGCGGCAGGAGTCGGGCTGAATCTGTGGTCAGCAAGAGTGTTGAGGCAGAGAAACAAACGCACCGATTTCGACACCATACCCCGAGAATTGGTCACTGACGGCGTTTTTCGTTTCAGCCGAAATCCACTCTACTTGGGTGGGGTGACTCTGCTCCTCGGAATCGCCCTCTTCCTTGGAACCCTGGTGACGTTCGTGTTCCCTGTCGCCCTACTCCTCATCTTGGACAGATTCCACATACCGTTTGAGGAGACAATCTTGGAGGCGAAGTTCGGTGAGGAATTCCGCGAGTACAGGCGACGCGTCAGACGATGGATATGATTAGAGAAGATCGCGTCAGAACTCCGCATAACAACCGTCTCAAGCGGGCGCTGGCGCTGCCCTCGCCGCCCTCCGGGTCACCCGCTGCGCGGGCGCCTTGAGTCGGCAGTACGTTATGCGGCAGCCAAATAGAGAAGTCAGGATTATGAATCCAGAGTGTGATGCTCAAGGAGGAGTCCACCACTAATGGTGATACGTGGTTATCAATCGTCGGATCTTGATGCATGCAAAGTTCTTTGGGCCCAGATGACTGAGCGCCACCGAGAGATCTATGACGATCCCAGCATCGGCGGTGAGGATCCTGGATCAGAGTTCGACGGCCATCTCGCCCAAGTCGGGCAGGACCTGATCTGGGTGGCCGAATCGGATGATGAAGTCGTCGGCTTCGTGTCTCTAATCCATCAGGGGGAGGAAGCTGAGATCGAGCCCATCGTGGTCAAATCCGAGATTCGCAGCACGGGAGTGGGCCACCAGCTAGTAGAACACGCCGTCGAGCAGGCACGGGAGCTCGGTGTGCTATGCCTCAGCGTGAAGCCTGTTGCGAGGAATGAGGAGGCGATCTCGTTCTTCTACGACGCCGGGTTTCGCACTCTGGGACACATTCAGCTCTTCAAGTGGCTTGGTGACTCCTTTCCTGGCCAATGGAAGGAGGGTCCTGAGTTGTACGGCAAGAGCTTCGAATACTAGCCGGGGCGGACTCAAGCGCGGTCTAACGCCCAGAAGCGTAGGCCGCCGGCATAACAGCGCGTGTAGCGCGCGCTCGGGCACAGCCCTCGCGGCCCTTCGGGTGCAGGCTCCAGAGCC
>JBDGYW010001052.1:0-2714 GCA_039588935.1 Gemmatimonadota bacterium
CCTTCCCGCAGAAGCCCAGATCTTCGTATGCCATGATCTCAGCGATGGTGAAACAATCGTGGACATCGGCGACCTTTACATCGCTCGGTTTGACACCGGCCATCGCATATGCATCCGCGCCCGCTTTCTCGGCGCTTGGCAAACCTGTCAGGTGCGGCCTCCTCAACACCGACATGCTGGCTGTCGCACAGGCCATCCCGTCCAACCAGACAGTCTTGTCCGAGATCTCCTTGGCGCGTTCTTCGTTGGCCAGAATCACGCATGCAGCACCATCTGCATTTGCGCAGCAATCGTAGACCGTAAACGGAGTCGCCACCTCTTCCGACGCTGAGGCCTTCTCCAAAGTGATTTCCTTGCGGAAGAGAGCGTTGGGATTCCTTGCGCCGTAGTAGTGGTTCTTGATCGCTACCTCATACAGCTGCTCTCGCGTCGTGCCGTAATCATGCATGTGTCGTTGGGCGAAAAGCGCGTAGTATGCAGGGAAGGTCGTGCCGAATCCGGATTCCCACTGCACGTCTCCAACTCTGCCCATTAGCGCCAATATCTCGGGAGTGGACATCTCCGTCATTTTCTGGCAACCGAGAACGGCGACAACGTCGTGGACACCTGCTTTGATAGACATCCACGCCGTGCGCATTGCAGCACTTCCCGACGCACAGGCAACCTCAGTCAGCCAGGTCGGCTTGGGATTGAGGCCCAGATACTCCTGCACCACACCCGGCAACGACCGTTGCTTGTGATACTCGGGGACTGATCCAATTACAGAAGCATCGAGTGCGTCGCGTTCGATGCCGGCATCGTCCATGGCTGCCTTGAATGCTTCGAATGCCAGTTCCTGCACTGTGGCGTCACTGCGTCGCCCGAAGACACCGTGACCGATTCCTACTATTCCAACTCTCGTCATAGCAATCTCGTGTGGTTGTCTACATGTATTGGCCGCCGTCGACCTTGATGACCTCGCCGGTGACGTGGCGGGACTTTTCCGAACAAAGGAAAGCCACCACATTGGCGCATTCCTCTGGAGTCGCAAACCTGCCGACCGACGTCTCGTCCATTGCCGCCGCAAGAAACTCCTGAGGAATGTTGTAGGCCATGTCGGTCATCACCATTCCCGGCGCGACGACATTTACGTTCACGTTGAATTTGCCAAGCTCTTTGGCAAGCGACTTGCTCATGGCTATCTCGCCGCCCTTCGAGGCCGCATAGTTCGACTGTGCGAACTTACCGCGCATCCCATTGATCGATGAGATGTTCACGATCTTGCCGCCCTTTTGATCCTTGAACACGGTAGCGGCGGCCTTGTTGTAGTTGAAGTAGCCTTTGAGGTTCACATTGATGACCGTATCCCACTGCTCCTCGGACATCTTCCAGATCACACCGTCCCAGTTGATGCCCGCATTGCAGACCATGATGTCGAGGCTGCCGAACTCTTTGATTACAGCCTGCACCATGTTCTGCGCGTCATCGTAGCTGGAAACATCGGCTTTGATTGCCAACCCTTTGCGACCCATCTCTTCGGCCTTGGCGACGACCGCTTTGGCCTCGGCGTCGTGCTTCCTGTAGTTGATCGCAATGTTGCAGCCCTCCTCAGCCAACACGAGGGCTATGGCCGTCCCAATTCCGAGGCTGCCGCCTGTCACGATGGCGTTTTTTCCTTCCAAGCCCAGATCCATACTCGCCTTCTTCCTCTAGTTTGTGTGGTCCCGTCGCGTCAGTCGTCCTGATACTGCGGTGAAATGGCGCGAATCAGATCGTCATCCCACGGATGGCCCTCGGCCAGCATCTGACGCAGCTTGACAAAGTCCACTTCGCGCTTGCCCTTCGGCCCCTCATTGAACGCCCTGAAGCCGGCCTTGGCCTCAGTCATCATGTTGAGCGCCAGCCACTCCCTGTTTGTGACGTTCGTGTTGTCCCAGTGCCACTGCTTGTGTTTGCGCAGTCCGTTGATCGTCTTAGATACGCAATCAGGCATGAGCATGAGGATCTTTGTACACAACGCGTCCACCGCCTCATCGAGTTTGCTGAGATCCGTCTCGGCGTTGGCGAGAGTTTCCTTCGCCGCTTTCTTCTCGTTTCCGGTTTTGATGTCACCGTAAACGATGTTTCCGAAATCGTCGAGGAACCGATCTGTAGTGGCCATCGGGTTCGGTATCCACTCGCCATCCACCTTGAGGACGGGCACCACTTCATTGACCAAACCGATGAACTTCGCTTTGTGCGCACTCCACATCTCACAGAGTACGCCGCTCTCCATCGAGCGTGAGAAACCGACGTACAGCGGAAGGAAGTCGGTGGAGCCACCGTCCGGTGCCGAGCCGTGCTTCGGGCCCGCCTGGCCGAAGAGAGCGGTGTCAACGGTGATCGTGAAATCGCAGGCCATGCCGATCTCCTGTCCACCTGCGACCCGCATTCCATTGACCCGGTTGATGACTGGTTTGTCACAGCGCATGATCGAATCGATCATGTCGTTGAACAGTCGCATGTACTGCTTGTATTCCTGGGGATTACCGGCGTAGTACTCGGCGTACTCCTTTGTGTTTCCACCTGTGCAGAAAGACTTGTCCCCGACAGCGGTGAACACCACCGCAACGACTCTGCGGTCCATGCTCGCTTCGCGAAACGCGAGGATTACCTCTTTCACCGCATCCGTCGTGTAGCTGTTGAACTGCTTCGGGTTGTTCAGCGTAATCCAGGCATTGTGGAGTCCCTCAGCT
>JBDGYW010001053.1:0-2713 GCA_039588935.1 Gemmatimonadota bacterium
CACCGCGACGCGGACCGCCAGGCCGACCTCTACCACCGCGGGCTTTCGAGGCTGCGGTGGCCGCTCAGCAAGCACAACTGCGAGCCATCCGAGGCCTTCGACCTGGCGCCGTACCCGATCGACTGGAACGACTCGGGGCGCTTCTACCACCTCGCCGGCATCCTGCGGACCCTTGCGATCGAACAGGGTTTGTGCTTAAGATGGGGCGGGGACTGGGACGGGGACTGGGACCTTCGAGACCAGACCTTCATGGACCTGGCTCACTTCGAGCTGGTCCTGCCATAGGAGAACGCAATGGAAGAATGGGCGAACCTCATCATCGCCGTGCTCGGTGCTGTAACCGCATCGGGCTTCGTCTCTACCTTCGTGGCGTCGGGTAGCTGGTGGATGAAGATCATCGACGCCATCGCACTCAACTGGGGCAAGGCCCGAAACGACCCAGGGGCGCAGTAGCCCGTGTGGGCGTGGATCGCCATCGCGGCGATCGGCATTGCGCTGGGAGCCATCGGGTTGATCGCCTTCGGCCGGGCCGAGCGTAGGCGTGGCGCCAGTGAGACGGCGCTCGAGGTGAGCGAGAAGGCGCAGGGGGAACGCAGGGATGCGAAGAACGATCTGCGCGGCACTGGTCGCAGGATGCGTGCTGTCTGGCGCCGGGTGCGTGACGGTAAGGGTTGCTGAGATCCCGCCGCCTGAGGCCGACTGCCCGAGTGACGCGGACATCGAGCGCCTGGCGCAGCTGCTTCCGGAGTGCCCCGATCCCGTTGAGATGATCGCGATCGAGGAGCTCGCGGGGCGCTTCATCGATGCCGCGGCCTACTGCGAGATGGCCGACCGGCGGCTGCGGTGAGCGCGCCAAATGGCGCACGCCACGGGCGCTTCCGTAGGCTGTTCTTCGACATCGAGACCAGCCTCCAAGAGGCGGTCGTCTGGGGGACGGGCAAGCAGTACGTTGGCCCGGACAACATCACGCGGACTCACGGGATCGTCTGCGTCGCGTGGAAGTGGGAGGCCAGCAAGCATACCCGCTGCCTGACCTGGGACGAGAACCTGTGCGACAAGGCGATGCTCACAGAGTTCGTGGACGTGATGCACTCGGCCGACGAGATAGTGGGGCACAATGACGATCGCTTCGACACCCCTTGGATTCGTACCCGCTGTTTACTTCACGGCATCCCCATGTCGCCAGACTTCATTTCCATAGATACACTGAAGGCGTCCAGGAGTAAGTTCCGTTTCCCTATGGGGAACCGTCTCGACTCCATCGCCCGGTTCCTCGAGTTGGGACGCAAGCTGCCCACCGGGCTTGATCTCTGGAAGTCCGTACTTGCTGGCGATGCCGCCAGCCTACGCAAGATGGTGGCGTACTGCAAGCACGACGTGGCCCTGCTAGAGCAGGTGTGGGGAATGCTTACCCCGTACCTTCCCGTCAAGACCAACCGGGCACGTCACATGCACGAGTGCCCGGAGTGCGGAAGTGCAGACGTGATCGTCTGCAAGCACAGGACTACAGCGCAGGGCTACCAGAAGGTGCAGTTTCAGTGCAAGCGCTGTGGCAAGTTCCATACGGTTGCACAGTCACGGTACGACAAGGCAAAGGAGGCGGCGGCGAGTTATGCCTGACAAGCCCGTAATCAAAGCCGTAAAGGGAACCCGCGTCAGCGTCCGACCCAAGAAGTTTACCGGGGAGACGGATCGTATCCGTATTGTGCCCCGCGAGGGCGGCGGCATCGACGCTTTCCTGTACGAGACCGGCTACGCCATCATTATACAGATGCCGATTGAATGCACCATTCCACGGGAGGCCTGGGGCTATGAGCGAATCGGAGAATGAGGAAGCCACGGACATTGGAAGTGCGCCTTCCGATTGTCACGATGAGTTGAATGACGTCAGTGGGTACTCCCTGGCCCGGGGAGCGCCGAAAAAGCCGACGCGAAAAGACTGGGAAGAATTCCTGATGGATGAATCCATATCCCTCGAGGACGCCCGCCGTATCAAGTGGAACTGGGGAGTGCAGGAGCATCGGGGGGGGGATGCGTCGAAGCCGTTTCGGGGAAACATGGTGGTAGAACTTCATTCAGAGGCTCTTGATTCCATGAGTTATGAGGAGGGGATCATGGCGGACTTCGGCCATATCCCAGGAGTACATGAGTGCCTCGAGGAGATGTGGCAGGGATCACTCACACAGGCGCGAGGGGCACGGATGGTCAAGCAGATGATCGACGAGTACCTGCTCGTAAAGGACGGAGAAGATCCGGGGCAGGACCCCGCATCCGGGTAGAGCGGCGCCGGCCTCGGTATCTCGTAGGTCAGCGGCACCACCACCGGCTGACACCATGCGTCCCAGCGGAGCGGTGCAGATGCCAGGAGTAGGGCGAGCAGGAATCCGCTCACTCCTTCTCCTCGGGCTGGGTGGCGAGGGCGGCGCGGAGGTTGTCTTCCAGCTTCCGAGCCTTCAGGCGGTATGACTCACATCGCTTTCGCTGTTCGTCTCGCTCGTCCAAGCATCCACACCAGACACCCATTTGGAATAGGCCAAGGCTCTTGTTCGATTGGATGCACAGCTCAGCCGCCTCCCGGAGCCGCTCGTTCTAAGCTTGCGCCTCCGCAAGCTGGCGACGAAGGTCGGCGGTGATATCGAGTTGATCTCGTAACTGAACAGTGAGCCTTTCGACAGTCTTGCTAGTCTGCATATCTCTCTCTTTCCTCGGGCTG
>JBDGYW010001054.1:0-2713 GCA_039588935.1 Gemmatimonadota bacterium
AAATTTCGTTCTGGCCGGTACCTTGCGCTTTGGCCCGATAGAGCGCGGTGTCGGCATCTCGCAACAAATCTTCCGGTTTCGCGTAATGCGTGCCGCCAAGGGCTATCCCTATGCTTGCGGTTGTGAATGTCTCATGACCATCCACCTCGAAAGGAAAACGCAGATCGGCGTGAATGCGCTCAGCCACAATCGTTGCATCCGCAATGTCATCGATGCTGTCGAGGAGTATCGCAAACTCGTCACCACCCAGTCGAGCCACCGTGTCGCCAGGCCGAAGGCACCGCTGCAGGCGTCGCGAGACCGCCACCAGGAGCCTGTCGCCGACGGCGTGCCCCAGGCTGTCGTTCACGAGTTTGAACCGGTCGAGATCGAGAAAGAGCACGGCTGGCATCACATTGCCACTGCGCGCGCACCGCCCGAGTGAGTGCTCCAGCCGGTCCATGAACAAGGCGCGGTTCGGGAGACCCGTTAGGACGTCATGCAACGCCCGATGCACCAGCGCTTCTTCAGCCTCCTTTCGATCATTAATGTCGGTGAGTGACCCCGCGATCCGTGTCACAACACCGTCATCGTCCCTGTCAGCCATACCTCGAGCCAGCATCCAACGATATGAACCGTCTGCATGTCGAATTCGGTGCTCGCATTCCACGTGCTGTGCGGTACCCTCGAGGTGCTCCTGGATATCGTGCTTCAGTCGGTCAATATCATCAGGATGGACGCGGTCGATCCACTCGGCCGGATCGGCTCCAATCTGTCCACCCTCGAGACCCAGCATCGCCATCCAACGCGGCGCGTAGTAGACCGTCCCACTCTCCAGACTCCAGTCCCACAAACCATCGTTCGCGGCGTTAACCACTAGAGCGTAGCGCTCCTCACTCCGACGGAGCGCATTTTCTGCGAGTTTCCTCGCCGTGATGTCACGGTAGATCCCGTAGACCGCGACTTCACCTGTCGCATCTTCGATCGGGGTACTGAGAATAGACACGTCGACAGGAGTGCCGTCTTTGCGTCGGCGAACCGTTTCGACGTTGATTCGTTCACCCCTCAGGACCTTTTGTGTCAGCGCCAGCCCTTCATCTCTAAGGCCACTCGGCACGATCAAGTCATTGACCCGACGACCCACGGCCTCCTCGGGCAGATAACCAAATGTCTCGCAGAATTCACCATTTATTCGGATGATTCTATCGTCGTTGTCCAACACCACGACTGCTTCGGGTGCGCTCTCGAAGAGGTGCTCGAAATGGGCCTTCTCGATCTGAGTTTGTCTCCGGGCGCCGAGGTGGTCCACCACCATGCGAGCGACAAAAAAGACAGCGAGCAATGCCACCACACTCACCGCAAGGCCTCTCAATTCGTGTCCGGTGCCCCACCCAACTACACCCCACTCAGTGAAGTGACCGAGGAGACTCAAAAGCCGATCGACAGCGAGGAAAAACAGCAGGACAGCTAGAGCATATATGCGCCGGTCCTTGAGCCGGAAGAGCGCAAAGATGGACGCGCCCACCGCCACAGTACTCACAGTGGCCGACAGCGAGTCGATTATAACACCGGCCATGATTCTTCCCTGAGTCGAATCATTGAACCCCAATGATGTCACATTCCGGCAGGAAAGACTGTGAATCAGGTCACATTCTTGGCAGGATATGCAAAGGCAGTAAAGGCGGCACGCGCGGCATCAGCGGTGTGGGCGGTTTGCCGCTTTACTGCGTCACCGCCGTGCCACCCTGAACAGGCACCCCACTCTCAACACCACCTGTGTGGTCCCCCAGGCAATCGCCACTGCCACACTAGCCTGAGCGAAGAGCCCGAAGTCAGGTACATAGAGTTTCATCACGGAGAATGGGGTCCCACTTGCACCGGGGATTAAAGAGATAACAGATGCAGCCCAACCGAAATTCAACACAATCGGCAGGCCGATCTTTCGCAGTTCGGTGAGAGGGGACACCGGGATGTGCTTCTCATGCACCGTCCAGGGCCTGCGTTTCACAACAGAGGCGGCTACCCACACCAACTGCCAAGTTAGAATCACCAGCGCCCAGAACACCGCCACGTTCAGAGGAGGATGGAAGCGCATGTCTGCCGCGACTCTTGGCTCTCCGCCACGGAGAACCGCTACCACTCCACGCGGGATCGCGTCGAACTGGGCTGCGGCGAGTATATCCAAGCCGTTGGCGAGAAACACGACACCGAGTTTGCGCTCCGGAAGCATCCCAATATAGGAGTAGTAATTGGACACTCCACCGTTGTGCCATATAGTGACGTTTTCCGCATCGGTCTCATTCAGCCACCCCATGGCGTAGGACATGTTCGGCGCCATTACTGCCGCCGGGAGTTGCAGTACCGCCACACCATCGGGCGTTATCAAGCTCGTTCCGGCATATGTACCGGCATTCAGATGCAGGATCAAATACTGCGCCAGGTCACGCGCACTCGAAATCAAGTATCCCGCCGGCGCTACACCGCGAACGAAGGGCACGTCCGGTGCCGCTCGTGGGAACCCGAACCAGAAGCGGTAGCCGGTCGCCAAGCCATTCCGCTCAGCTACCGGCTGCGACGTGTGGCTGCGGTCCATATCCAGCGGATTGAAGATGCGTCCCTGAATAAAGGACTCGAACGTCGAGCCGGAAACCTCCTGAATGATCCTGCCCAGAACCGAGTAGTTGGAATTCGAATATTCAAAGGACGTGCCGGGTGGGTTTGCGAGTTCTTCTTC
>JBDGYW010001055.1:0-2712 GCA_039588935.1 Gemmatimonadota bacterium
TTCCGAGAACAGTATGTTTTCCGGCTTGACATCCCGATGAATCACGCCGATCCGGTGTGCATGTTCGAGCGCCCGGGCCACCTCTTGCGTGATACGACCCACCCCATCGGTAGATAGCGTCTTGGCAGAGAGCAATCGCGTCCGAAGAGAGCCGCCCGAGACATGCGGCATCACATAGTAGAGGAAACCGTCGGCTGCGCCGGAATCCAGGAGGGGCAGTATGTGAGGATGGTTGAGCTGAGCGGCAACCTCGATCTCACGGAGGAACCGTTCGGGTCCGAGCGTTGCAGCAAGTTCCGGACGTAGCACCTTGACCGCAACCTTTCGATGGTGCTTTAAGTCCTCGGCGAGGTAGACCGTTGCCATGCCCCCACAACCGAGTTCCCGCTCGATTACGTAGCGGTCGGAGAGTGCAGCTTTCAGGCGGTCAATGACGTCGGCCATCTGGTTTGCCCCGTAGTCAGACTCGGCGACAAGAATACGGATCAGATCATCCGTTGGCCAGAGTCTGAAGAGAGCGGTCGCCTTACCCATTTGGGGGCATTGTCAACTTAATGGGTCCTAGGTGCAGCCGACGCCGAGATGGGGATGGTTGCTCAGGCAGCGGTAGCCGCACTCCATTCTTGAAAGGAGCGCTCGCGCAGTAAACGGTAATGTGCTGATCGTAGGTGATGCCGTCCCAGCTTGAAGAGGTTCTGGACCACTCCTTGTACAGACAGAAACCGCTGCGCTTGTCAAGCAGATTTGAACCGTCTCATCAAACGTTCCCGTTGTCGGATGGGTTGATGTGAGACTTCAACCCGACTTTTGGCATACTGTCGCATGTCGTAGGCCACGGAAGGCAAGTCGCTGCTGGGAGGAGTTCTCGCCGAGGAATTCGAATAGGATGCCACAGGTGAATGGATGGGTGAGCGGTCCTTCTGTCTTTGGACTGGGGACACCTCGTCCGAACGGACGAGGTCGATGGACGTTTCCTGTTTCACCACGCGCTTTAGCAGTTCGTTACATGGCCTACAAGGGATAGACGATCTTCCCTCACGCCTCGCATTCCCGCTTACGACAGGCTGAGCAGACGCTGCATGTTGCCCCCCAAGATCAGCGCCTTGTCGTCCTTGGCAAGCGGCAGCTCTCGGACGCGCTGAACGTTCACGTTAAGGCTGTCACGCCCGTACGGCGTGTCCGAGCCCATTACGATCTGACGCGCACCGAACGTCTCAACCGCTTTCAAAACGCGATGGAGCGAAATGAGGGGTGGCGTGGAGATCTCGAAGAATACGTTTTCCGAGCGAATGCCAGAATGTATGAACAGCTCCAGACCGAAGAGGTGTCCAACGATGATTTTGAGCCGTGGGTTACGGCGCACGTACTCGACAAGCTGTTTCACTTCGGAGTGTGAGTAGAGGTGGACAAAGATGGGTAATCCCGCCCGGGTCGCCCACGAAGCGAGTTGTTCGAACTCATCAGATGCTACTCGGAATGACTCCCAACACTGGTGGAGTTTCAACCCAAGAAACCGGCGCTTCCTATACAAGCAGTCGAGGTCCTCCTCTCCACCAAACCGGCTCAGGAGTATCCAATGGAAGGGCAACACGCGATCGGGGTGTTGTCGAGCGAGGGCGTAGACGTGATCGTTGCCTTGTGGGACATGCCTGGCCATGCGCGTGAGCCAGGTCGTGGTTCTAATGAGACGGTTGACCCCCACAAGGATGTCACGCTTGGGGAACCGCTCCCCGATGTTCGGCAAGTCGTACACCTTCTCGCTGTCGGGTTCGCCTGGAACCAGGGCCACCATATCGACACCATGTCGGTCGAGGACCTCAACCAATGAGCCGGAGCGGAGGAACGGTCCACAAGCGTGGGCGTGGGCGTCGATAATCACGTAGCTCGGTTTCTCTTGGTGGTCCTGTAGGATTTCTAGTGGTACGTCGGAATGCTGTTCGACGACCCGTAACGCAGTCTTGTTGATCGTACTGCACAGGTCAAGCGCGCGTGCTGTCGTTCGGCGAACAGGAATACTGAAGAACCCTGGTGTGAGTCTCGAGCGACATCGGACCCGTCACACGGCTCCGAGGTACGACACTGACGCCTAGAACAAAGCGTGCATGGTACATCATGCGGGTTCCTGTTTCAGATGAGGCTCAGATGGACAGCCCCGACCATTAGTTATGGCGTGCGCTGCTCCTGCTCGTATTCCATTTTGTTCGTCTAAGCGCTGTACCGGCGCTTATACGCCGAGTTTTGTGTTGACATGCTGTACACGCCTGGGCCCCACCTAAATCCCCCCTGAACCTACCTCAGGGCGTATAGTGGAGTTCCTGGGCCGCAACGTAGGGCGAGGATGATGTCCGAAGGGAGTCGGTTAATCAGACGAGGGTGTGTGAGCAACTACAATCCGGCAAGTCCTGTCGTCTGCCGTGAACCTATTTTCCGTATGGCCGCATGACCGTTTCTTTGGGGTTTGAAGTACGATCACGGACGGCACGAACTCGCGGTTTGACAACGAGATGTAACGAAACGGAGAACATCGTCCACGCCATTCGCTCATCGATGATAGCGACTGGTGGGCTGCCCCGACTGCGCCATTCCAACTCGGAGAAGTCGCGCCCACGTATCAGTTTCACGCCGATCGCCTGAAAATAGCCGGAGGAGATCGCGGTAACCCTCCCCCTCGTTCGGGCCAGATTACCACCGACCGCTGTCACTTCTAGGGAT
>JBDGYW010001056.1:0-2712 GCA_039588935.1 Gemmatimonadota bacterium
GCCGGTGGGCGGACTCAAATTGACAATAGCCTTACATATGCCAATTGCCGCTTACGTTGAAACCAGACGCAGCCCGCGTACGTAACAGTATACAACGTATACAATAGTGGTGAATCATGCCAAAGAGCTATCTCCTCGGCCAGTTCGAGCAAATGGTCTTACTGTCGCTGCTTCAACTCGGTGACGAGGCTCACGCAATATCCATCCGCAGGTACCTTGCTGACGAAGCGAACCACAAAGTGACGCGCGGGGCGCTTTATCGGGCTTTGGATCGGTTGGAGGCAAAGGGCCACGTGGATTGGGTCACCGATGAACCAAGCCCCGAGCGCGATGGCTATGCAAGACGGCGATTCCAAGTTACGCCGGAGGGCCTCACCGCGCTCAGGGTTTCTCAGAAGGCGATTCATACGTTGTCTCGTGGACTCGAGACGCTGTTGAGAGAACCCCGATGAGCCGCACCAAGTGTCCTCCCCGAGCAGCCGAGGCTTTGTTGCATCGTTGCATCCCGGCGGGATCCAGGGGGCACAGCATCATTGGAGATTTCCGCGAAGAGTTCCGGGTGGTCAGGCAGAGACGGGGCTTATTGCCTGCGCAAGCCTGGTACTGGTACAACACACTGCTGCTCGCGGCCCAGTATTCCTGGCCGATCGAGAGACACCGGGAGCCTGGCCAACGCGAACAACGTTCTGTCCGACGAGGCTCCTCCATGGGAGAGGTCCTGAGAAGCGTTTTGAGAGACATTTGCTTCGGCCTTCGCGCTCTCTGGCTGTCGAGAGGGTTTGCGACGGCAGCCTTGCTCACTCTTACACTCGGCATCGGTGCGAACACTGCCATCTTCAGTGTGGTGAACGGCGTCATTCTGAGGCCCCTTCCATACCACAATCCCGACGACTTGATCATGATCTGGTCAGCCCACGCTGGCCGCGGTTGGACGCGCGGCTCGATGTCTCAGCCCGATCTCCGCAGTATCCAGTCCGAAGCACGATCGATCGAAGCTGCCGCCGGATACCGCCCCAGCCAAATCACTCTCACAGGACTAGGACAAGCTGAGAGCATTAGAGGTGCCCGCGTGACCGATGGTCTTCTCGAAGTCTTCCAGGAAGGACCCGTACTCGGCAGGGACATCCGAGCGGATGAGAACGTCCCGAATGGGCCGCGTGTGGTTTTGATTGCTCACGGCTTCTGGCAGGAGCGCCTCGGCGGTGAAGCTGAAGTGGTGGGAAGAACACTTCAGATCTTCGGAGAGCCGTACGAAATCGTGGGAGTCGCGCCACCCGGTTTCGACTACCCGCAAAGGGCACAACTGTGGATCCCCCAGTACCTGAACGTCGAAGGGTGCAACAGGGATTGCCATTTCCTGCGGGTAATCGCTCGGGTGGCCGAAGGTTTCACTGTTGGCGCCGCTAAGGATGAGGCCGCAACCCTGTCCCGAAGCCTGGAAGAGCGTTTCCCAGTAATGAGCCACGGAAAGCGCTTCAATTTGGTCACTCTGGAGGAAGCGGTAATCGGCAATGTTCGCACCGCCCTTCTGGTGCTCCTCGGAGCAGTGGGCATAGTCCTGTTGATCGCTTGCGCCAACGTCGCCAATCTTCTCCTAGCCAGGTCCTCGAACCGGGCAGGAGAAATCGCAATGCGCTCGGCCCTGGGCGCCACACGATATCGCGTGGTTTCCCAGCTTATGCTGGAGGCAGCCGTGCTTGCCTCACTCGCGTCGATTTTCGGAATCGTTCTCGCGCGTGGCGGTTTGAGCTGGTTGTTGAGGTTCGCACCCGCTACGATACCGCGCCTCGACTCGGTGCAGCTCGATGAAACGGTAATGCTCTTTGCCGTCGGGACGGCGGCCGCCGTCACCATTCTCTTCGGCCTCGCACCGGCATTTCGCCTTGCGGGGACTCCCGTTGCCGATGTACTGAACCAGTGTCGACGTGGCGGCACCGGTGGGCCCACACGCGATCGTTCTCGCTCGGCACTGCTCGTCACCGAGGTCGCCCTTTCTCTGGTGCTCTTGTTCAGTGCCGGCATCCTGTTACGCAGCTTCTCCAAACTCAACGCGGTCGATCTGGGTTTCGAGAAGGACAGCGTGCTCACGTTCTCGCTGTCCCTGCCCCGCAACGACTACGACGTGGACGGCTGCGTACGTTTCTACGAGACTCTTGAGCGGCGCATTGAGCGGCTGCGTGCAGTGACCGGTGTGGCATCGGTGTACGGGAGTCCGCTGACAAGCGATGGAGTCATGACCTCCATCCACTTTCTGGACAGGTCGGCGCCGCCGGAAGGACAGGAACCCGACATAGATATTAGAGTGGTCACCCCCGATTATCATGAAGCCCTCGGGATCCCACTGCTCAGCGGGCGGACATTTGCTACGAGTGACCGCGATGGCGTAACACGGGCAGCGATCGTGAGCAGGACCCTAGCGGTGCGCCACTACCCCGAACGGGATCCCATTGGCGAGGAGATCATTATCGAAATGAACCTGGGCTATGGAAGGGAAGCCCCGTGGACGATCATTGGAGTGGTCGGCGATACCCGCTCGGAGCACGTTGCCTCAGCGCCCGAGCCGGAGATCTACGTCCCTCACGCGCAGATGGGTGGTGGCTTCATGAGGGTCCTGGTGCGGCTTGCACGCGGCCGGTCGGACATACTCCCAACGATCCGGCGGGCAATCCACGACATGGACCGAGCCGTCACGCTTCGCGACGTCGAGATGCT
>JBDGYW010001057.1:0-2708 GCA_039588935.1 Gemmatimonadota bacterium
CAGGTGGAATGTGGTATAGGCCACCCGACCTGGCAGAGTTCCAGACAGCAATAGCCCATGTAGGCTACAGTATCAGAGGGCTGGTAAACAAGTGTATTGGGCTACCTGCATGGGGCTTCAAAGACCCCCGTACTTGTCTCACCATCCCAGTCCTCCACCCATATCTCCCCAACCCCCGCTACATCTACATCACCCGCGACAAACCCGCCATCGTCGCATCTCTCACCCGTCGTGCATCCCAACGTGGCTACTACGAGCCACCCGAACACTGGGAGAACCTGTACGACGTCTACAACGACCGTGCGGTGTCGTTCCTATCCAGCATCCGTATGTCGCTCACGGGTGGCCTGCTAATTCTATCATACGAACAACTCACCCACCCCAAGGATTGCAAGCTCAACGTGCAGATGTTGGCAGGGTTTGCGGGGGTGGGAAGTAGTGAGGATGTAGAACGCGCGACGGCACTGGTGCGACATGGCTAAAATCTTCATCTCAGGCCCATACACTCACCCCAACCCAGAAGACAACGTGCGTATCGCCATCGAATACGCCGAGATGCTGTTACGCCTAGGTCACACGCCCTTCGTCCCCCACCTGTGCCACTATTGGGACGCCGTACATCGCCACGATTACGAAACCTGGATGCGGTACGCGATGGAATGGGTGCAGGTGTGTGATTGTCTATTCAGGCTCAACGGCGACAGTGCGGGTGCTGACAGAGAGGTCGCATTAGCCGAAATGCTAGGCAAGCGTGTGTTCACCAACTTCAACGAACTGACCGATTACCTTGGGGTAGACATCGTGAACTTAATGAGCGTACTAGACTTGGAAGAGACCAAACACTATGACTAAAATTCTCATGATCCCCCAACCCGCTGACTTCCAACGTCCATCCGGCATCCAGCAGGTTGTCCACTACTACAACAAATACCTACCCGAATTCGGCGTCGAACTCGTAGGCAAGAACGACTCCACCTACGATCTCAAAGTAGGCCACGCAGGTGCAACGGGCGCAGACACAGACATTTTGTGTTGCCACGGCTTATACTGGGGCGATACCATCACTGAACCCCAACGTAACACCAACCGTCGCGTCGTTCAATCCATCCACCACTCCCGTGCCATCACCGTCCCTTCTAGTTGGGTAGCTGAGACATTCCAGCGTGACATGCATTTCACTCCCTATATAGTGCCACACGGGGTAGAATGGGATGATTGGCAGCACGATTTGCCATGCCAAAACTTCGTGCTATGGAATAAGAACCGCATAGTTGATGTATGCAACCCACAACCAGTCGTAGACCTCGCCCGTGTATTCGACAAAGTGCCCTTCATCACCACGTTCCTGCCCAACGATACCCCGCGTCTGTTCAACGTTCGTGTCACAGGCGTTATGCCACATGCAGATATGAAGCGAATGATACAGTCCTGTGCCGTATATCTAGCCACGGCAAAGGAGACGGGCGGTATTGGTATCCTAGAGGCGATGGCGGCTGGCAAACCCATCCTAGGCTACCGACGTGGTGCGATCACCGACTTCGTGCAGCACAAGGTCAACGGCTATCTCGCTGAACCCAACAACATGGATGACTTGGTGGAAGGGTTACTATACTGCTGGGAACACAGGGATGAACTGGGCAAGGAAGGCCGCGAACTGGCGCGTGCGTATTCTTGGCGTAGCAGTGCCGAGTACCTAGCTGCTATATTCGAGAACGTGCTACACCCAGAACCCCCGACAGTCGCCATCATCATCCCGACCTTCAACTACGCCGACGTCGTTGGTCGTGCTATCCAATCGGCTATGAACCAGACCTACTCTGCTCTCACCGACATCGTGGTAGTAGACGACGGGACAGAGGATGGTGGTGAGACGCAACGGGTGGCGAGTATGTTTACGGAGTATGACCAACGGGTGCGCTACGTCAGACAGCCGAACCAAGGCGTAGCACACGCACGTAACAATGGCATAGCGGTCACGAATACCAAGTACGTCTGTTGCCTCGACGCTGACGACGCCATAGAGCCTGACTTCCTAGATGTTCTAGTCCCACCTCTGGAGAAAGACCGCACGCTCGGCATCACCTACACTGGCCTACGTCGCGTGCATCGTGGCAATGTCATCCGATCCCGTTCCCTGTGGCCACCTGAGTTCAACTACGACCGGCAGCTGGACCGCCACAACCAAATCCCCACCTGCTGCGTGTTCCGCCGTGAGATGTGGGAGCGGTTGGGTGGGTATAGACAACGTTACGCACCTCAAGGCTGTGGCACTGAAGACGGCGAGTTCTGGCTACGTGCCGGTGCAAACGGCTACAGCGCCAAGCGCGTCACCAATCGCCCACTGTTCGTCTACACGTTCTTGGAGGGTGGTACGTCCAAACACACCTACAAAGCCACCGATTGGCTCGCCTGGCATCCCTGGGTACGTGATGATGAGCACCCATTCGCGTCTGTCGCCACCCCAGACAACAAGATCGCGCATACAGTACGCCAGTACGACGAACCCGAAGTCAGCGTCATCATACCTGTAGGCAAAGGGCACGAACCCCTGTTGGTAGACGCACTTGACAGCTTGGAAGCCCAAACGTTCCGCAACTGGGAGGCCGTCGTCGTCAACGACACAGGACAACCACTTGACCTCACCCCCTACCCCTACGTGCGCCTAGTCGACACCGAAGGCGCAAAAGGCCCAGGCTACGCACGCAACC
>JBDGYW010001058.1:0-2707 GCA_039588935.1 Gemmatimonadota bacterium
AAGGCTGGGCTAACAAATGCGGAATATATGGCAAAGACATCAAAGGAGGTAAAGGCCACCCAACTTAAAGAAATTGGTGCCTATACTGTTGTCGTACCCATTCCTTTTTCTTTTCCCAGGAGGCAGAGAACTGATGATCCAGGGGCTGATAAGGTCCACTACCAGGAAGCCTTAGAGTCCCACAGCGAAGAAACTCCGCCTCGCGTTTCTGACGTCCAAGGGGTAAGCGATCTCCGCAGAACGGTCTTACATGCCGAGCACACTCTTCGGCATGTGCATGCTCACGAGCATGTGTGGAGCGTCAACCACCTCGGCGATCCGCAGATCACCGGCCAGAGAACACAGTGCGAATGCATCGTTACGAGTGAGGCTGTGCTCGGCTACGAGGTAGTCGACCATATAACGCGTGGCCTTGCGAGCGGCCTCGTCGATCGTGGTTCCGAAACCGGTGACCGCATAGAACTCATCGGTCTCGTATTCAGGCTCCCTGATCTGTCTACCGTCTTTGATTACCTCCAGCTGCAAGACAACCCGCATTGGCGATTCGAGAGCGGTGCCGCATACCTCACCGTCTCCCTGCGCCGCATGTGCGTCGCCGATTGAAAAGAGCGCGCCAGGAGCGAACACCGGGAAGTAGACGGTGGATCCGGTCGTCATGTGCCGGTTGTCCATGTTACCACCGTTCGCTCGCGGCGGAATCGTGGTCAGCATGGAATCGGAGCCTGGCGCGACACCCATTACGCCAGGGAAGGGACGTAACGGAACGCTTATCCGATCGGTGAACTCGATTTCAGCCGCACCGGGTGGTATGGAAAATGTCCGCAAATATGGTTCGGTGAAGTCGTCAGCGAGGAAACTGAATCCGGGAAAGATGGCCGTCCAGCCCCAGTCGACTGACTCGATGTGGTGTAACGTTACCGAGAGTACGTCACCCGGCTCGGCTCCCTCTACATATATCGGCCCTGTGAGCGGGTGAACTGGGTCGAAGTCCATTATGGTCACCTCTCCGACTTCCGATCCCAGCGAGAGCTGATTGTCGCTTGCTTCCTTCGTGTGGATCTCGACTACTGCCCCCGACTGAACTCGCAAGGTTGGTGGGATGGCGCTACTGAACTTGGCGTGGGTGTTTTCGGCGGTCAGAATGTGTTGGGGCTCGGGGACGTTGCGTGAGGAACTGTCAGGCGGAGCCTCTGTTCCACATGCACAGACGAACACCAGCGTACCCATGGCGACCAAGCTGTGTCGCGTGACCGAATAAGCCTTGGGGTGAGTCATCACTCATTCCTCTTATCGGATTCGCGGATTGAAGTTACCATGTTGCCACATTCTGACTGCATCGCCGTCGGGGCCGATTTCGAAGCGGACTTCCTCTCCCAGCGTGTCGTCGTCACGCACGCGCCGGAACGTGTGTTCTCCGGTATTCTTCAGCTTCATCATGGAACCCAGTGGATCGTTGGTCGCAAGTGAAACAACCGCGAGTTCACCTTTCCAAACGATTACCGCGCTCTCTTGCGACCACGGTGCTTCGTCATATGTGCCCAGATAGATCTCCAATGATTCCCTCGAAAGGTCACCCTGGGCAGGTTCGTCACTTTCCGACCCATCCACGGCTGCGGCGATTGCTGGTCCCACGATCTCCTGTGCGCGCCGAGTGAACATGCTGCTGTTCACACCCGAGGCGTTGGTCATGAAGATGGTAGCGACCATTCCGGCTGGATCGAGGTTGAAGTCCGATCTGTATCCCGGGCAACTACCCCCATGGCCGACGTACGTCTTCTCGTTGACCCGCCACGTTCCAAAGCCGAGCCCCCGCTTCGCCTCCCAGTCAGGGTCGATCCAATGCACACGCTGCATCTCCCGCAGGGTGTTCCTGCTCAATACCTCGTCGGCCCCGTGATGCAGCACGCGGAACTGCCAGCTGGCGAACCTGGCGAGGTCTTCGACCGTGGACGCATAGCCGGCGGCTGGAGCAATGCCCCGCGCCTCGAACACTGTCACCGCCGGCCGAGTGCCGTCGCGGCGCTTTGTACTGTAGCCCACTGCCATCCGTTGCCCGTGCTCATCGATGGGAATGTCGGTATAGGTGGCGCTCATCTCAAGCGGGTCGAGGATGTTTGCCCGAATGTACTCGTCGTATGGCTGCCCTGATGCGGCGGCGACGAGCTCTCCGGCCAGAGTGAGTCCAAGGTTAGAGTATTGATAGTACTCGAACGCGGGGTACAACTCTTCCTGATTCGAGAGTCCCTCCATGATCTGCTCGCGCGTGGGAAAGTCGAAGTTGGGCGCCGACCAGTACGGATGGTCGGATTCGCGAGGCAACCCGGAAGAGTGCGTGAGAATTCCCTGGACTGTGACCGGAGGAGCGTCCGGATACTTATCCTGGATGTTGAACCAGGTCAGGTGTTGCCCCACCGGGTCGTCGAGCCGCACGCGCCCGGCGTCCCGTTGCTGCATCACACCGATTGCAGTGAAGAGCTTCGAGATTGAGCAGATCGAATAAACCGTCGATGGCGTGGCTGGCACCTGGTCTTCTCGGTTTGCCAAACCAAACCCCTTGGACCAGATGATGCCTTGATCGTAGACCACGGACATCGAGATGCCGGGGATGTCATCGTATGCTTGCTTGGCGTCAACCCAGAGCTCCAGCAGTTGCAAAGCCTCCTGCACGCGGGGATGGTCGTTGATCGCAGTGTTCTGAGCGAAACAG
>JBDGYW010001059.1:0-2704 GCA_039588935.1 Gemmatimonadota bacterium
TGACCGATGCACCATTCCCGTTCGATCGCGTGTCTAGAGTAGACGTTTTCGTCGTGAGCGTTGCGGCAACGGCATCAGCGGACACGACGCTGATTTCGGATGATTGGGTGACGGTTGCCGAACCCAATACGACGTTCAATCTGCTGGATCTGCAAAGTGGAACTACAACGCTTGTCGGTGAAGGCGAGCTGCCCGCGGGCATTTATGAGGCGGTACGCGCTGTGATAGACGTGTCTCAATCGGGCATCACACTGAACGATGGATCTAGCGCTATCGTCGATTGGCAGGGCGGCGGTCAAATGACACTGCACGCCTTGGTGGAAGACCCGCTCGACGTTCCGGATGGTGGGGCATCGATCGTCATCGATTTCGACGTCGGCCGCAGTTTCCTACCGGTCGGTGGCGGGTTCGTCTTCATACCATGGATCAGGGCCGTGAACGAGGCTGCCACGGGAACGCTCGCGGGCACCGTAAGCGGTGCCGACGGAGTACTAGGTGAAGTACTGCCTGTAGCCAATGCGACTGTAAGCGCGTACCCCAGCACGAAGCCGGTCTACAACGGTTCCGTGCCGATGGCTACGGCGCGAACAAACTCAGCGGGCGAGTATGTGATGCCGTTTTTGGTGGAGGGATCATACACAGTCCAAATCGACCCGCCATTCGAATTCGACGCGGGCAGGGGGACCGAAAACGGAGTGTTGGTGAACGCTGGCGCACAAACGACGCTCCATGTGACATTGCCTGAGTCGTCTGTATCGTCGTCAGACCACATGCTTCGCATCCATGGAAAACAGACGTTGAACCTCGGAGAATCAGCCGTCTTTGCCTCGTACCTGATCGAGGAGAACGGCGATTCGGTACCGGCAAACCAGACCGAGTGGTACACATCCAATCCCGCCATCGCGGGCATCACGGGTGCCGGACAGGCAGTGACGGTTACCGGCAACGCATCGGGGTTGGCGCTGATATTCGCGACCGCACAAGGTGTGAGTGACTCACTGATCGTGTCGGTAGGGGGTGTGCCCGGAACGGTCGCATCTGTTGAAGTGACTCCTACGACTCAAAGCATTGGTGTAGGCGACTCCACCTACGTCGAGGCGACGGTCCGGGACGAGAACGGCTTGGTCATCCCCGGAGCAGGCGTCGTTTGGTCGGTCAGTGACTCGAACATCGTATCTGTGATTGGAGGGTTCTCGGGCACCTTCGCGATACTCTGGGGAAGAGCGCCGGGAACGGTTGTGCTTACTGCACTGGCCGAGGGGAAAACGGGGAGTGCAACCGTCGTGGTGAACTGACCCCTGAGTAGCACTTCTGACGGACATCGGTGGCGACCGCCGAATAGGCCGCCACCGCCCCGTTTGAAACCTGTGGCGGACGCTCACGTTGACGGGTCGATGTATGACATCGATCCGAACGGATTGGGAACCAACCCAGTCGGCAGACGCACTCTCCGCGGCACCTACGACATGGCGCAGTCAGTCGCGTGTCCAGTGGTTCTTCGAGAGGTGGTGGTACAACAGGTTGGAGTGGCGGTTCCAAACTTTGGTGAGGTACCTCCACACCTGCACCGTCAGGTTCCCGCTCACAACAGGCGAGTTGGATTCATCAACTTGAAGTCACTCTACGTGAACCATCGACTCGGGAAAGCACATGGCCAAGAGGCATCGGAGAAACGGAAACGCGAGATGGAGCCGGAGGGGCTTAGATGGGCGCGCACACACTAATACGGTGCGCCCTGTTATTCTGCTCTTCGTCGTTGGCGCAGCCTGCTCTGACGGCGCGGGGCCGCCTGCCACGGTTGAGGGTGACATTACCGGACAGGCCCACGCCGTGGACAATGGGAGTTTGTCAGATCTCTGGGCGATATGGAGGCCGAACGACGCGTCAGCACCTGACTCGAGCCGTCTGAACGCCGTTGGTGCATTCGGGATCGAGGTCACTAGCCAAGCCACGCGCGGCGAGCTTCAAATCGGCGGTAGCGGGTCACCAGCCTACCATCCTTTCCTCTACCCGTTCGACTTTGAAAGTCTGAAGGACGTCGAGGTCGTGATGATCCCCCGGAACTGGACTGTTCGGCACGGCGAGTTTGCTGGCGAGACAGTGCCCACGAGCTTGGACCTGGTCGTAGACGACAACACCAACCAAACCTTCTACAGTTACTTCCGTGGTCAGCCAATCCCAAGGAATGCCCCGGAGCTCTTTCTTCTGGAGCTCATGACGTGGCCTGAGGAGAGTCTTCCGGCTCGGGTGGCAATTGACCGTCAGAACTTCACGTACGCTCTCACCGCGCAGGATTCGGCGGACGTCTGGGACGTCCTGAACGGAATGGAGGACGTCTTCGGCCTCGATCTCTTCGAGCCCGTGGGAGCCGATCCATCGTGGTGGCCGGTCCCCACAGGCCCCGGCGACCCGGACAGGGTGCCTGGCGTGATTCGCATCATCTCGTATAGGCCAAGCTGGGGCGCCCGGCCTCAATCTGGTGAGGAGCCCTTGTCGTGGGAGCAGGATCTGGGTGCCTGGGCGACCGAGGGCCGCTTTCAAACGTTTCGCATGGACCAACGGTATCTCGACTCAGGCACGCTGATCCTCGGAGCGTTCGAACCCCTACAATTGGGCGACGGTCTCATTCCCTGGGAGACGGTCTTCATCCACGAGATGCTCCATCTGCTGGGCGTGGGCCACACCTGCCGGATTGAGTCGCCCA
>JBDGYW010001060.1:0-2703 GCA_039588935.1 Gemmatimonadota bacterium
CGCTTCACGGCAATAACGTCCTGCTTCAAGCAACAGGCTCGACGAAAAGGGCTCTGCGGCGAGACGCGCTGTCAGCACATCCATGCGCGCCTTAAACTGCGGCTCATCGGATCTATCAGAAACGAGAGCCACACCGCATCTGCCACAGAACTTGTGTTTTGGAGGGTAAGTCTTCTGGCAAGAGGGACACGCTTTCATCCGAGCCTCGCAGAAAGGCGACTGGTCTTCACGCGGCTTGAGGCACACCCCATCGGCGAGGATGCCAGCTTACCTGGGCGTGCGTCAGCACGGGGAAGGCCACATCGAGTCCACCTTCGGTGTTGGCCTGCATCAGTCGTGAGCCCCCGCAGGCCCCTCGGCAAGCGATCGTCTGCTTCTCTGCTGGATTTCGGGTGATTCTTGAGGACTATTTACTGCGAAACTGGCGGAGTTGTCAATCAGGAAACAGCGTGTCGCAGGACGGTCCCTGGTAGGCCGGGGTCGGACGGCGATTCTGAGGAGCCTGCCGTCTGGCTCCCCAAACGTAAGTATCCTCGAACCGCGGTCGCCCGCGACCTCTATAAACCTTTCCGGTCGTGCTATCCCTAGGCGACTTGACACTCCATCGACTGTTTACCTCTTAACAAACCACTTCATTGCTACATGTACTCTAGTATGACCTCTGTCTACATGTTCCCCCACACTCCAACGACTTTCATCGAATTCGCCGGTTGTTTTAAACATCCCAAAGTAATGATAAGCATCATCAAAGAACCCAAAATCGTCGCCCGTAACCATTCCACTGATATTGGAAGTATTTACACCAACAACATTTGGTCCATCATAAGTCACATATGTAAATTGGCAGGGATAAAACGCCTCATACTCAATCCCCCCTCCTGATCTGGTCCTGATACCAACCTTTACATCTGCCCCGCTCTTGACCGCTTCAATGAGGGTGTTAAGATCTCCCGCAACAGGCTCTCCGTTTTCATCGTGCTCGTAAACTAAATCCCATCTAGGAAATCCAACCCTTTCTCCTTCAGCAATGGCAAGATCAGTTGAAAACACAGATGCCAGTAATCCACTTGCCAAAACTGTGAACACCATTTTTCTCAAATTCCACCGATTGACTTCTGTCATGGCTGTACCCTCCTGCCTCAGGATTATGAGCAACAACACTCCTTACACACTGCATCTTCTATAGAAACACCTCCTTGTGCCCCTCACAGTATTAGTCCCGTAGATTGAAGCGTCATCGGTGGAGTAACGCGCCTGCTCCGGATGAGTAGACAACCGCGTTCGATGAGAGCCTGGCTGGGTAATCCGGACACGACTAAGCATCGCGGAAGCCTCACCCGATGCAACTTCAGCCCCGCAGGCCCCTCGGCAAGCGATCTACTGCTTCTCTGCTGGATGTGAATTAGGTTACCAAAATCATCTGCCTGCCTTGGACTCTTGTCAATCTCATACTGTTGGCGGGAGAAATGACATATCGGCACGATGCTGAGGTCGAAGGACACTCGGCCAGAGAGTTGGCTGGGCAAGCGAATTTCTACGACCTGCCGGTAACGTCTTTAATGAGCGTGCCGGGGGCACCCGAGGAACTAAAAAAGATGCAGGTTTGGCCGACCGTGGAGGGGTTCCGGTGGGGCGGTGACCGGTGGCGGTTAGCAGGCTGCTGAAAAATGAGCGTTAATGCCATTTATTCTCCGCTCATACGACCGTGGACGCGTCGGGAGCGTTGTCTCGGCACCAGTCTTGTTTGCCGGTTCCCGTCGCGCGAGTCACGATCATCCCGATTCGCCCGTGTGACCTCACCCGGCTGCCGCCAGGTTTCTCATTCGGACCAGGTTATGTGCAGCCAACGTGAAGACGAACATCCAGCCGACCCGAGCCAGGCCTCGGTGACGCGTCTTGCGCATCATCCCGACAGTCTTCATCCACCCGAAGATCTGCTCCACTACCTTTCTCTTTCTCTGGCTCACGGCATAGCCTGCATGGCGACTGGTTCGCCCGTCGATCGTGCCGTACTTCGCTTTCCGGGCGATGTGCGGCGTCACTTTCAATGCGCGCAACGCTTCGGCGAAGCTGCGGACGTCGTATCCCTTGTCGCCTCCCAGCGTCGCCCGTCCCTGGCCCGGCATGTCGTCCGCCACCATCTCGAGGGCTGCCTCCCGCTCCGACCGATTCGTCGCCGGCGTCACGCGGGCCGCCACTGCCAGGCCATACCGGTTGTCCATCAGCACATGGCCGGCATAGCTCAATTTCGACTCCGTCCCATACGACTTCCGATACAACCGCGCCTCCGGATCCGTCGTCGAGGCGTGCGTGTCGTTCGACCTGTTTTTGCCGCGAAAGTCGACGTCCGGATTCCGGCTGCTCCCCGACGGCTTCGTTGGCCCTTTCGGCTTGAAGCTCTTGTGTCCCGCCCACGCTTCGATCAGCGTTCCGTCGACCGTGAAGTGCTCGTCCGACAGAAGCTTCTGAGACCGCGCCTGGTCGACGACCTTCTGGAAGAACAGCGTATGGATCTCGCCCTTCAGAAGACGTTCACGGTTCTTGGTGAACACCGTCGGGGCCCACACCGTGTCATCCATATTCAAGCCCACGAACCACCGGAACAGCAGGTTGTAGTCGAGCTGTTCCATCAAAAGTCGCTCGCTACGGATGCTATAAAGCGCCTGCAGAACCAAGGCCCGGAGAAGCTTCTCGGGCGCGATC
>JBDGYW010001061.1:0-2700 GCA_039588935.1 Gemmatimonadota bacterium
GGCGTTTTTGTTCTGCTCGTGTTGATGAGCGTGCCGATTGCGTTTGCATTGATAGGCACCGCGGCCGTGCTCCTGGGGTTCGGTGACGGTACCCCTCTCGTCATCGCACCCCAACAGATCGTGGCCGGCATGGACTCCTTTCCGATGCTCGCCGTGCCGCTGTTCATTCTTGCCGGCTTCATCATGGAATTCGGCGGGATCAGCCGGCGCCTGGTGACTCTGGCGTACTCGCTCGTCGGGCACTTGCACGGAGGACTCGGACAAGTCGTCGTATTGGCGGAGACATTTTTCGCCGGGGTTTCGGGATCAACGTCCGCGCAAGCGGCCGTGATTGGCGGGATAATGATCCCTCAGCTCATCGAGAAGGGTTACTCGCGGCCGCGTGCCACCGCGATCGTGGGAGCTGCATGCGCCATGGGCATCTTGATACCGCCGGGTATCGTCATGGTCATATACGGCGTAATGGCGAGCGTCTCCATAGGGGAACTCTTCGTGGCTTGCCTCGTGCCCGGCCTGCTGATGGCAATCGGATTGATGTGGCAGATCGGTTTGCAGGCCAAGCAGCAAGCTTGGCCGCGCGGCCCACGTGCCACCTGGGGCACAACCGGACGTGCGGCTCTCGATGCAGTCTTCCCTCTGCTCCTGGTGGTGATCATACTCGGCGGTATCAGGTTCGGTATCTTCACACCGACTGAGGCCGCCGCCGTGGCCGTGGCGTATGCTCTCCTTCTCAGTGCTTTCTATCGTTCTCTGACAGTAAAGCGACTTTGGCGAGAGCTGCTGCGGACTGCACAGCTCTCGGGCATGGTTCTTTTCGTGGTCGGCGCCGCCCAGCTCTTGTCTTGGGTTCTGGCGGTCGAGCAGGTACCGCAAAGTCTGGCAGCCACAGCAGCGGGGCTTGGTGGAGGCAAGATCGGTTTTCTCATCCTCACCATAGTCATCTTCCTGCCGCTGGGCGCGATTTTGGAGGGAGTCCCGGCTGTGGTACTGCTCACTCCTATTCTCTTGCCCGTCGCGAAACAGCTGGGCGTCGATCCGATTCACTATGGCACGGTGATTTGTGCTACCCAGGGCATATCGGTCTTTATGCCGCCGGTAGGAGTGAGTCTGCTCGTCACATGCTCTGTTGGGCAGGTTTCCCCTGCGGCCGTCGCAAAGCCGATTGCACCCTATTTGATGCTGCTCCTGGCTTTCACACTGCTCATAACCTTCGTACCGGGAATAGTCCTGTTTCTACCGCAGGTGTTGGGATACTAAGGGAAGATCGCAACTCAGCTCGCTCACTCTCTGGTTCCTTCTATTCCCCCTGAACCTGCCTCAGGGAACTGATTAGGTCAGAAGGCAGAGAGCCGAGCTCCTGCTGCCCGACAGCTACACTAGCGGGAATCATCCGCCACAATGGTTCACTTGAGTCGCACCGACCTGTGATTCCGCTGCCTATTCCGAGTCATCGTAAACCACTACATAACAATGACTTACGTCAGACGCCTTGAGGGAGTGGAGGGTGAAGTGGAGGGTGGCTCCCTGACTACGCTCTTATCCGACGCGGAGATACCGATGGTTGCATCTATCATCGGAGATTCTACGATGGCGATGATAGCGATTCAGGACAGGCTCCGACCTCACGCTTATCAGGCTGCAATTGCAGCAATAGTGAGAAACATATATTACCGCAATTTAACAACTTACGAGATTTCCGTGACAGCCAGCAACAGCTAAAAACAGCTTGTTTGTTACCACTATTGTGACCACGAAATGTGGCTTGACGAAGCCTTATGTGAACCCAAGAAAAATCACAAACTTGCGTCCCCGCGTTCCCGGTCACATACCCGCTTTCGCCATCACTGAAACTGGCGCTATATGTCGGTAGCTTTCGTGATCTCGCCCCGGTAGACTCAAGAAACATCCTGATCTTCATACGGCCTCGCGGCCCGGGCCATGCTCACGCCTCAGGAGCATCGGGTCGCAAGTACCCATGGGAGTCACGCTGTGGCTACAGAGGGGCAGCCATGATGAGAAGTGACCTTGCGGCTCTGCTTCTGCTTGGGTTGTCAAGTTGTGCAGAGCCGGATCAAGACACCAAACGTTTGTATTTCCCGCCGGCCGAAGGTGCGTGGGAGACCGTCGAACCTGAACGGGTCGGATGGAACGGTGCGGCTCTAGAGGACGCGATCCGGTTTGCAGCCGAAAATCGCTCGAGCGCCCTGATAGTCCTTCTCCACGGCCGCATCCTCGCGGAGCAGTACTGGGCGCTGGGCAACCCGCCGATGACACTCGAACCCGGTACACACTATTACGAGCGCTCGCTGGTAGGCGAGGATGCGGAGGGGCGACCTATCGAGGATGTGGGTTCCATCCAGAAGAGCGTGCTGGCGTTTCTGATCGCGGTGGCGCGGGAGCGCGATCTGGTGGATGTGCACTCTCCAGTATCGGAGTATCTCGGATCCGGTTGGTCCCACGCACCCCGTGAGGGCGAGAGCGAGATCACGCTCCGCCACCTCATGTCGATGACGAACGGATTGTCGAACGAGCTCGAGCGAGAATCTCCACCGGGTTTGTCCTGGAAGTACAACACGGCAGCATACAGCCGGTTGTTCAGCGTGCTGTCCAGCGCCAGCGGACTGGAGCCGGACGAATACACAAGCGAGTGGTTGACCGGGCGAATCGGGATGAAAGACACCCGTTGGCGAGAGCGCCCCT
>JBDGYW010001062.1:0-2700 GCA_039588935.1 Gemmatimonadota bacterium
CTTCTCACTATGGATACCAACCGCTCAAGAAAGTATCGAGCGTCCCCTCAAACGTGGCTTCCGCGAGGTGTTCCACGCCGTGCTGGTTGCCCCACGAGTAGTTGATAATCACTTGCCCCCGGTACTCGCAAAAGTCAATGTCCGAGTTGTTGACGTTGACCGCGTTTTGGATCCGCTCCACTTGCTCGGGCGTCAGGTTTGGATTTGCGATGCGCTTGTCCTCGTCGCTGGCGCTCAACACGGGATTTAAGGGGCTGGGCTCCCAGTGGATCAGGTCTCGGGAGCGCACGACGCGCTGATCCCACCCGTCCGGGTGCGCTTCCAGGTAAAAGTTGTAATACACGCCCTCTAGATACCGCAGGCAGTGCGGCGCGGTGTAGCGCTCCCGTGCGTACGTGCACTCGGGTGGGGTCAGGGTCCACTCCTTGAGGTCCGTCGAGGTGGCGAACCGCGCGGTAAAGCGCACCCCGGCCACCTCGGGGGGTTTGCCCACCTCGAACATCAAAACATACCCGACGTCCTCGTCGCCGTCGCCCGCCCGGCAGAGAGACGTGTTGAACAGGCCATAGCCCGGCAAGTCCAGGGCGTTCCACGACTCCCATCGCTCCATGTCGCGCGAACAAAAAACGTCCACGCGTTCTCCATCCCAGATGTCGGTGGCGGTGACGTAGAGCGTGTCCTCCTCGACCATCACGTTTCCAAGGTGATATCCGTGGGCAAAGGCCACGCTCGGGCGACCTGAATCGTGCTCCACAAAGCGGAAGTACGAATCCCCCGTCTCGTTCGCCCAGTATCCGGGGCGCACGTACTCGAAACGATAGAGCTTGTCCTTGAAGACGATCGGCGTGGTCTCGACCAGGCCCACGTCGATCGTGCCCAGTTTCTTGATCTGCGGTCTCTCTGCGTTCATCGGTCTGTCTCCCGAGTCTCACCCAGCATCTCGGCGCGCCGGTCGGTGACGCTGGGTTCAAAATCGTGGTCAAACGGCTTATACTCGCGGCGGCAGGCTCCAAAAGTCAGCCTTGATTCCCACACTCTCTAGCATTTGGCCGGCTCTATCAAAATCAAACTCATAGTGCGCCGAGTGGCAATCGGAGCCAATGGACATACAGACTCCCGCGGAAGCAAGTTCCGCCAGATACTCTAGATATTGCCGCACAAATCGCTCCGGGTAACGGGGATTAAGCAGGTTTGCTGAAAGGTTGATCTCGACCGCTTTATTATGCTCCACGATCGTCGCTGCGAACTCGTGATGTATGGATCTGGGAATCACGCCAAAATCATCGAACCACGGTTCGCCGTTAAAGTTCCCGTCGTCATCTTGCCAGTGTCCCATCCACCACCAGGGATGGGCGACAATGTCCACCAGAGGGTGGGTCGCCAGGAACATATTCTGACGGTGATAGTCCCGAATCACAGCCTCGCGTTCCAGCGGAACGTACATCGGCCAATGCGTACCGCCGACGACATATTCGATCTGGTATTCTGCGATCTCTTGCGCGGTGATGCCTATCGCCAAATCGCACCCCGCACGACCGCCCGAACGCAGGCCATAGACAGGGGCATCGTACTGTCCGCTCGCGATTTCGTTTATTTCCCATTGGGACACACAACTTATCTCAACCCCAAAATGAAAGTGGGTAGAGGGGGTATTGGACCAGAACTCGTGGTGCGATCGGGCGATATCGGGCAGATTAAATGGCGTGTGGATGTGATCCGTCACTCCAAAATCACGTATTCCTTGAACCTCTGCTTCTGGGATCAAATCAGAGACCCGCATACAAGCCGAGTCGCACGAATTCCGTGAGTGAATGTGCCAATCAGACGTGATTCTCACTTTACTTTATCTCCTTCTCTGTATCACAAAATCCCGTTCGTCTGGATTCCCAATGATAGGCCTCCAGCGTGTCAGCGCCGTAGGCGCAAGCGGATCTGCTCCCATCCGGGCACCTGTGCGAAATCAAACTGGTTGGCCTCAGCGGGCGGCGTGTCACGGACCACGGGATGTGGGATGAGCGGATGGCCGCAGCGGCGAATGACCGCCTGTGCGCGCCGCTCGGACGCAGTGCCTCCGCCGGGCGCAGTGCCTGCGCCTTGCGCCTCTCCCTGGAGCATCTCTGCTGCAGACCAGCGAGCATCAATCCGATCGAGGAGGGCCTGGGCGAGGGTGCGAGTTGCCGGATCGTCGGCCAGGTCTACTTTTTCCTCCGGGTCCTGCCCCAGGTGAAAGAACTGGTACGAGTCGGTTTCGGAATAGTAGATCAGCTTCCAGGGACCGGAGCGGATCATGCACGATGGCTGGTCGCCATACTGGCCCAGACATTCGCAAAAGACCTCGTCCGGCCAGGACGCGGGACCGCTCCCCCTCAGGAACTCGACAAGGCTGCGTCCGGCTACATCCGGCAGCGGATCGGCGGCAGCCAGGTCAAGCAGCGTCGGGCCGACGTCGATCAGGCTGACCAGGGCATCCACCGTCCGGTTGCCGGGAAAGCGCTCCGGGCAAGCCACGATCAGAGGCACGCGCACCGCACCCTCGTAATGGCACGTTTTCCACCACATGCCGTGCGCGCCGGCCATATCGCCGTGATCGGAGCAGTAGACGACGATCGTCGCTCGGTTATCCGGCGAGGATCGGAGGGCATCGAGCACCCGGCCGACGTTGACGTCCAACTCGGTCACCAGCCCATAGTAAGCCGCCAG
>JBDGYW010001063.1:0-2698 GCA_039588935.1 Gemmatimonadota bacterium
AGCACAGACACTGTCGTGAAGAGTGGACGCTTCCTCAGGGTCCGAAACCCGAACCGGATGTCTGCCCAGGTCGTCGTGAGAAAGGATCCTCGTGTGCCACGCTTCTCGCGCATCCGCATCTTGAACGCATCAACGGCGGCCCCGAAACAGCGCAGCACGCCAGGGAATAGGCCGCGACTCCCCTCTTCCGTGCCTCCCCAGGCATAGTGGAATTCTCCACGCCATTCCTGAAGCCAGTCATCTCTCACGTGCGATGGTACGAGCAAACTGAAAACTCGCAGCAGGTGATAGATGAGTCTCATGTCTCGGAGACCTTCGTGGTGGTCGGCAGCGCGCTCAAGCTTGGGAACCGCTCTTTGGCGGACGAAACGAGTTCGCTTGCCGATTTGGTCAGTTCGTAATACTTGCGCGGCGGCCGGTTGCTTGAGCGTGCAATGGACACGTGTTCCCATTTGGATCGAACGAGTCCGGCTTCCTCCAGGCGTCGCAGAAGCGGATATACGGTTCCGCTTCTCAGGTTGGTTGCATCGATGATATTGAAACCATACCGGTGCCCACCGTCTAATGCCTGCAGAACTAGCGCGGTCGCGTAAGTCATTCGGATGGCATTGCCCATGGGAGGGACCTCTTGTGTGTTCTAAGTCTATGTAAGTCTATCTCTACATAGCTAGAAAAGCAAGTGGCGTGGGGTCGGGGTGAACGTGGATGATTAAGCGGATTCTTCAGCCAGATGTGCCAGACGCACGGGCTCCAGGCCGAATCTCACGCGGGTTTTTTCCTTGAGCATGCCTATGATCGTGTCGAGCACCTGCTTGCGCTTGGTGCCGGCTCCAAGCCCCTCATACAGGACGGAAACGCGCATCCGATCGCTAGCCTCTAGGTCGACGAACGCGAAGGGATTTCCATATCTGACGTTCGGGCATGTTGTTGCGGCGTCGGAGAGATCTCTAAAGAAGTAGTAACGGTTGCCAAGTCGTTCGAACATCTGACCCTTTGAAGCAGAGTCACCTTGGAACTGCTCGGATATTCCGGTTACCTCTTTGAGAGCGTCGAGCACACACTCTTCGAGTTCCTGCATATCCTCATCGTCGAGGTTGGCGGTTCCAAGCCAAACCCTGAAGATGCCGGGGAAACTCTCAGTCCAAATCGGTATAGGTCGATCGGTTTTCAATGCCGTATCCTCCCGCGTTTATTATCGCCGGAGGGACCGGGCAGTGTCCAGAGGCTCGAATCACTCGCAACGCAGGGCATTCATCGGATCGATGCCTGAAGCGCGCCGGGCTGGAACCATGCTTGCCAGTAGCACGACCAGGAACAGTACCCCCGCCGCAGCACCGATCGATACGGGATCCGCCGGGTTTAAACCGAGCAGGAAACTTCCCATGGCAGCTGCAGTGCCAACCGCCGCGAGGGTGCCCAATATCAGACCTGGAACCGCAAGTCGCACGCCGTCTCCAAAAACGTCAACCAAGACGCGTTGGCGTGTCGCGCCCATCGCCATCCGCAGGCCGATCTCGCGTGTGCGGCGCGCGACTGAGAAGGCTACGACTCCGTACACGCCGATGGCGGAGAGCAGCAGGGTGAGTATCCCGAACGCGGCCGCCGCCTGGGCGTTCACTTTCTGCGCTGCTGTACTGCGGTCTACTAGAGACTCTGACGTCACCACATTCGGAATCGGCAGGGTGGGGTCGGCGTCGAGGATGGCTGACCGAATGGGTGTAACCAGAGCCGAGGTGCCCAAACTACCTCTGGCTGCCACCAAAATCCGCGGCTGGTAATTCTGGCGCAAAGCCACGAAAAGGTGAGGCCGATCTTCGGTGGGCCTGCTGGATGCTGTGTGACTGACCACGCCGACGACAGTATGTGCCTTGACCGAATCTCTGCCGACGCCAAACCGAACCTGTCTTCCCACCGCGTCTTCGCCGGGCCACAGCCGCTCGGCCAGCGAAATCGTAATGATGGCCACCGGTTCAGATGAAGACACATCGTCGGGATCGAATCCGCGGCCCAGGAGAATCGGCGTTCCGATGGTTTCGAAGAATCCCTCAGTGGCACGTGTGAACTCCACCAATATCCGCCCCCCATGGTCGTCCGTCCGGTCCGCACGGGAAACCCTCGCGTAGTTGCCGACAAGGTCCAAGGGAATGCCGTCTGCGACTGTCACAGAAGAAACCCCGGGAATCGAGCCGACCGATGCCCTCACACGGTTCAGAAAAGGCTCTTCGCCCTCAAAGAGTTCGTTGCCGTCCCGTGAGAGGTCCAATCGTGTGACGAGAAGGCCGCTCGGCTCAAATCCGAAGTCTCTGCGTTCCATAAGGCCGAGTGCACGCAGGAAGAGGCTGCAGACGATGAGGAGGGAAAGAGCGACCCCCGTCTGTGCCGAAGCGGCAATGCGATGGACTCGGCCCACACGCCGCCCCCCGCCACCGGCATGGTCTTTGAGTGATGAGACCAAATCCGGTTTGCTGAAACGGATCGCGGGGAACAACCCGAACACCAGAGTTGTTGCCAGAGCCAACGCGATTGAGACTGCCAGGACGGCACCGTCTGGCGAGATGTCGAGGTGTGGGGGAAGCACTAAGCCAAGACGTCCCAAGAAGGGAGCACTCGTGCCCCAGTAGACCAGAAAGATCCCCGCCGTCCCTCCGATGAGGGCCAGGAGGATGGCCTCAACCATCAGGAACCTCACCAAACGTGC
>JBDGYW010001063.1:2746-3118 GCA_039588935.1 Gemmatimonadota bacterium
CGGCACTGCGGGCGAGCCCCATCCCGGCCAGGTTGCCGCAGATGATTAAGAGGGCCAGGCCTGAGAGGGTGAAGGTCATCGCCACGCTTGCCAGCGACTGTGTCCGGCTGAGTGCGGGGAGCGGTCCAAATGCTGCTGCGCGGGCGGACCTGTCTTCGTTGGTCTCCGTGTGCTCTTCGGCCAACCGGGCGAATATGGTCGAAAGAGCCGCGTTGGTCTGGTCGATGGTAACATCGTCGTGCAGTCTTCCGATAACCTCCAACCAACTCCACCCGCGATGATCCTCCAAGCTTCGACTGCCCGCAAGGAACGGGTGCTGAGTCAACGGAACCCAGAAGTCCGGCAAGTACGGCCCCATTTTCTGGGGCTGAT
>JBDGYW010001064.1:0-2692 GCA_039588935.1 Gemmatimonadota bacterium
GCTCATGCTTTCCTCCCGTGGACGAACTGGTTCTATTCGGCGTTGGTGATGAATCCTCCGTCGATCAGTAGCTCGGAGCTGTTGATATAGCTTGCTTCGTCACTCAACAGGAAGGCAATCGCGCTGGCGACTTCCTCCGGTTCCCCGATCCGTCTCAATGGCGTCCGCTCGATGTAGTATTTTCGAGCCGGAGAATCCAGGGATACGAGCTCGGCGCTCATCGGCGTGAGGATCGCACCCGGAAGCACGCTGTTGATGCGGATGCCGTGAGGGCCCAGCACCGTAGCGAGACCCTGTGTCAGCATCGATATGCCGGCCTTGGTACCACAGTAGACGATCTGTTCGCGTGCCGCCACCCGTGCCGAGATGGACGACACGGTGACGCTGGCGCCGCCATGTCCCTCGCGGATCATCTGCTTGGCAGCGGCCTGGCAGACGACCCACGTGCCGCGGAGATTGATCTCTTGTATCTCGTCATATTGTTCAAGCGTAGTCTCGTCCCATTGCAGGAGGGGATTGATGGCCGCGTTGCTCACCAGGAAATCGAGCCGGCCACCTTTCCTGGCCACCGTGTCCACCATAGCGATGACCTGCTCTGGCTTACGCATGTCGGCCTCTACAGGGAATGCGTTTGCCCCGATCTCCTCGATCATGGCCATTGTCGCGCGGGGGTCGCCGGTCGCCCTGTAGTTCACTCCGACCAGTGCACCCTCTTTCGCCAGTCGAACCGCAGTCGCTTGTCCGATCCCTTTGGTTGCGCCGGTGACCAGGGCCACCTTGCCTTCAAAACCGTAACGTGCCATTTGTCTCACCTCTTTTCTATCCACGATCTGGCCTTCGCGTGCGATGGCTGAGAGCGTCTGTTGGTTTGTGGACAACACGATCAAAAGATCGCGATTGGGTTGATCGGGGACCCTGTGGCTTTGGGCAGTCGCAACGGAGCCAGCACCACCATAAACTCCCAGCGTCTTTCCTCCTCGCAGACCCTGGCAAGATCCTCGAGTTGGAGGCTATCGGCGACAGTCATGCCCATTGCTGTGACCTGTAGGGGATGAATCGGGTACGCGATTTCCTCCATAGGCCCGGGCACAGTTTCGCCGTCGCCATCGGGCAGAAAGACTGCTACCTTTCGCTCATGCATCAAAGTAAGGCTGTAGGGGTCAAGTCCGGCACGTCCTTCCCCCGTGTACCCGGGATCCCACGCACCAAGCTCAAGGCGACGGCGATGGTGCCCGGTTCGAAAGACCATGATATCGCCTTCCGAAAGCCGCACATCCTCGGCTTTCTCGACACCCTCGATCTCCTCGCGAGTGATGGCCTCCCCTGGCTCGATCCACTGGACGCCTCTATAGCGTGGCACATCGATGAGAACACCTCTGCCCGCAACGCCATCGCCAAGGCTCGTGATGTCGAGCCCCAGTGCCCCGCGGCTTGTGACCATTTCCGCCGGGCGTCCATTGTACAGTTGTCCTCTATAGGCAATGTGGCAAAGGGCATCGATATGGGTATGGCAGTCCCCGTGGAACTGCATACCAAGGAAATCTGTTGCAAAGCGCAAGAGCTCACCGGCGCCAACGTCAACATCATGCGTGGTGCTCATATAATGGATCGCCGGATTGGGGTTGTCTGGCCCGGCTTGAGTGTTGAGGGGAATCTGCATGGACACATTGCGGCCGCTCTTTACAAGTGCTGCGGCAGCACGCACTTTGTCAGGCGTGATATAGTTTAATGTGCCCTTTTGGTCGTCCGGCCCCCATCGCTTCCAGTTTTTGAGAGATTCAAAGAGCCCGTCAAACTCCTCAAGAGACATCCTCGCGTTCTTGATCTTGGATGCAGGCATGGTCAACTCCTCGTTCCTGTGTCCATTCTGTATTCGCCTCCGAAACTTCCGGTCCGAGAGTCGGTGAACCCTGATCGGTTCTGGGGCACGATGCTTGTCCGTGGAGAACAAGTAAACAAATCTGAGACGTTCAGAACGCACAAGCAGTATATCATGGTTTCTCGAGTGGTCAATACCGGAACTGCGCGTATGGTGCCAGGAAAGCAAGGATTGACAACGACACGCCCTTGTTGCTATAATGCATACGTTCGTCCCTACATACCTGAATTGCTATAAGATCGATCCGGCGTACGTGTTCCTCATCCATAGACAGTGAGTACCCACGCCCTCACACAGGTTATGGCTTGGCTATGAGCATTCATGAAAGAGAAGTCGGATTGCCCAAAGGCGAGATTGATACACCCGCGCTTCTCATCGATCTGCGTGTGATGGAGTCCAATCTCAACAAAATGGCGGCCTACTTTGATGGAGTCGATGCTGCCATCCGTCCCCACGTGAAACTTTACAGAGGGACTCCCACGCTGGCTCACAAGCAGCTCCAAGCTGGCGCTGTCGGTTTGACTTGTGCCAAACTTGCGGAAGCTGAAGTGCTTGCTGCATCCGGGATTACTGACATCCTGATCGCCAACCAGATCGTCGGCGCCAGCAAAATCCGACGGTTGGTCAATCTTGCAGCCCACACGGACGTTATGGTGGCTGTAGACGGTCTCGACAATGTCAAAGAGTTGTCTTGCGCAGCGCAGGTCCGAGGCGTCGAAATACGAGTGCTCGTAGAGGTGAACATCGGACACAATCGCTGTGGAGTTGAGCCTTTCGAACCGGCCCTAGCCCTTTCCAGGGCGGTCGATAAAG
>JBDGYW010001065.1:0-2896 GCA_039588935.1 Gemmatimonadota bacterium
GATCGTAGGTTCAACTCAAACAAATGTCCCACGAACGCACCCTCGTGTCCCGAAAACGCACTGGTGGGGGAGGGAAGGGGGTGTAGTATGGCAACATGAGAGCCGCCCCTTGCTGTGACCCAAAGGGCCCTCCCACCACGGGGGTAGCAGCTCGGGGCGCGCTCTCAACGTGCGTTAGACGGAAACCCGGACTGATTTTTCGGGAGGCCCGGCTCCCGTCGTGTACCGACCAGCGTGCAGCTGCAAACTGAGTCGCCCCGTCGAGAGGTAGTGATAGATGGCCGAGCAGACCAGCGGCAGCAGCGACGAACCTCTGGATAGTCCTTTGGCTGCTGGTTGGGGCTTCTGACTCTGGTGGGTGCTGGCCAGCGCGGTGGGGTGGGCCGTGGGCTCGTCCAGGGACATAAACGTGGCCGGGTATGTGGGCGTTGCCGTGGGCGGGGTCGTGGTCAGGGTGCTGCAATGGCTGGTGCTGCGGCGACAGGTCGGTCGGGCTGGCTGGTGGGTGCTAGCCAGCACCGTGGGCTGGGCTGTGGGCGGCCACGTGGGTGGGACCCTGGGTTGGGCCGTGCTCGGGGCCGTGTACGGAGCCATTACTGGGTCTGTCCTCGTGTGGCTTCTGCGCCAGCGACCTTCCGGCTCTGAACAGCCCTCCGTGGTCCCAAACTGAGCCAAGAGCTGCTCCGACCGCGCTGACTCTGGCACAGACCGTGATGCGGCGAATTCGTGGATCACAAGCGCCGACCCGGATGAGAGGTTGAGCGTCCAAGGACAGAGGTGACTATCTGGTCAAGAGACATGGGTTGCACTGGTTGTTATCTTCACGGCGCGCTAGCCGCGAGCGCGTGAAGGCGCTCAGACAAACTCTCTGAAGGACCTGCCGATAATCATGCGGATGCCCTCCATACTCGTTGTCGACGATGAAGATCATGTACGCCAGTTGGTACGTATCATCCTGGAGCGTGCTGGATACGCAGTTCGCGAGGCCCCGGATGGACAAGCTGCGCTCACTCTCTATCGCGAGAGCCCTCCTGACGTCGTGGTAACTGATCTGATGATGAAACCGATGGGAGGGTTGGAGCTCATGGGCCACCTCCGGCGGGAGTCTCCCAAGGTCAAGATCATTGTCATGTCGGGTTTCAATGATGGCCTTTTCGACGCGCACCTGCTCGGAGCGGGCAAGATCCTCGCCAAGCCATTCTCCATAGATGAAATGAGCGCTGCCGTCCAGGACCTCCTCGACCGTAGCGAGTAGGCGTACCGCGGTCCACCTTTCTGGCTTGAGCAAACTGCATCATTGGCGCTTACCCGCCCACTCGCTGCGAGCGCGATGAAGCTGAATCCTCAACGAATGTCCCAATTCCGCATGTCGCTGCCCCAAGAACGCACTACCGGGGCAAGTGGAGAGGCTGTAGGTTCGCAGCGTCTAACCAGTTTAGGGGAGAAGGCTGATCGAGTTCGCGCCCCGTTGGGGACAGATATTGTGCATATCAAGAAGTCAGGCTGCAGATAGGCAGTGCCCAAACAGGGAGCCGAAGGGTGAACCAGGATGACCTGATGACGGTTCTGGCTGTTGGAATCGGGGCAACCTTTGTGTGCCTCATTCCCGTGGGCCGACGAGTTCGATCCGAGCTGAAGATCGTCCTCGGACTGTCGCTCGTCGCTCTTGCTGTCGCTCTTGTGATGGTACTGCTTCTTAGATGACAGTAGGACACAACACTCCATCTGACCCGCTTGAGCTCGGGGATAGTCCGATGGTGCTGGTAGCGGACGACGAGAAATCTGTTCGAGAAATAATTGTGGCGCACTTGAAACACGCAGGCTACAGGATCCTGGTGACGTGTGACAGCCGAGATACTGTCGCCGTGTTCAGCGAACATGCAGAGGAGATAGGCGCTGCGCTGTTGGATTACCACATGCCCGGAGGGAGTGGCACCGAGGTCCTCGAGGAACTGCAGCGCATTCGACCCAACATCCCTGTGATCATGATGAGCGGATTCGCCGAGGAAGCACTAGTAGAACGCGCCAAGGGCAGGGGATTGGTCGAATTCCTCCGGAAACCGTTCGGGCGACTCAGCCTCCTGGATGCTGTGCGGAAGGCGCTCAATCCGCCGGCCGCGCAGTCCTCGACGGGATCGCAGTCGCAATGACCTACGTCCACTTCGACATCAACGGCAAGAGCCTGGACCTGGATGAGCTGGACCAGTGTGGGGCACGCGTTGAGTCGGCCGTGCTCGGTGCAATGGTCCTCGCGTTGGATAAGAAGCTTGAGGAGCTCGTGTGGCCCGGTGCACGGCAAGCGGCCGATTATCCGCACGCGCGGCCAGTCGGTGGATGACCTCGACCGTGAGCTCCAGGCGTGCTGCGCTGAGTTCCTGGCTGAGGTGTGGAAGAGGCTGTAGAGTAGAAGCGATTTCGTGGAGTTGACAATGCTTCAAGACATGGTCGATATGCGTATCGCGATCCTAATGATGAAGCAGACGGCACCACGTGCCGTCACAATTGCTGTGGTTACCGGGACAGTCCGTACGGATGGCGCCGACCTTGTTCTGGACCGAGGACCGACGCGGGCACCTCTGACTCTGGACGAGGACGCGCTTGCGCGGTTTCGCCAGCTGCCTACGTTCATGCGCCATCTGGTAAAGGACGCAGAGCTAACGCTGTTCGTTCAGGTTACGCGTCTTCCCGTGGCGGCGCGAGCGCGAGGAGGATGAATCCTCGGCGAATGTCCCCAAAACGTAGGTCAGTGCCCCAATAAAGCACTAGCAGGGAAAGCAACCACGTTTAGGTTGGCAACATGAGAGCCGCTCCTTGCTGTGACCCACAGGGCCCTCCCACCAACGTGCTAGCAACTCGGGGCGCGCTCTCAACATGCGGTAGGCGGTGTGAGATTGGA
>JBDGYW010001066.1:0-2691 GCA_039588935.1 Gemmatimonadota bacterium
GTCTGTTTCTGTTCGACTGGCAAGAGGCACTAGAAGCATCCGCACAGTATCGAGCACAGTACATCTATGCCCTGATGCGCGCTCAGTGGTCGATACGGGATTGCAGAAATCCGCGCCTGGTGGAAGATGCAATGAGGAGCGCGGGCAGTGATTAACGTATTCGCCTCCGATCGCGGTTGGCTATTCGAGGATCTCAAGCAATACTTCTGGCGTGCAGGGGCCGAGATCAGCGAGCAGCCAATCAACACCGCCGATGCCTGGATCGCCATACGCACCGATGAGGCGCACCTGACGCCCGACCCGAAACGCACCATCGTCTGTGTCCACGATCTCTGGAGGCACTCACCGCTGACCGCCTACGGCGGGCTGATTCTCGTACACCCGGAGCAACGATGCTGGGCGGGCAGCAATCAGACATTTATGATGCGGCCCATCGGCGCCCTACGCGCTTTCACGCTGCGCACGGCCCTCTCTCCAGAGTTCACCGTCGGATGGGTGGGCCGTGATACTCGCGTGGGCAACAGTGACAATAAACGCGTTGACCTATTCACTGATGCGATGCTTCGCCTATGGTGCAAGGCACCCGATGTGCTGGCTGTGATGCTTGGCGCGAATCTCGGTCGTCGTGCCGTGGAGCTCAAGCACGCGGGAGTCCCTGTAAGGTGCCTCAACCGGGAAGTGCACATGCAGAACGATTGGCCGATTGAGGCATACCCGGCAGTCTACCGGACTTTCGATGCGTTGGTGATCACCAGCGAATTTGAGGCGGGTCCGCTGTGTTTGTTCGAGGCATTGGCAACGGGTGTGCCCGTGGTAAGTACGCTCTGCGGGTGGGCATCGAAGTTGATCCGCGAAGGCGAAAACGGGTACATCGTACCGGCAGACCACGCCTCAATTGAAGATGCCCTGTCGCGCATTTATACCCACCGAGATAGATGGCTCGAGCGCAGAGAGGACATTCGGAAATCAATGGGCGGATGGTGGCTAGAGGATTGGATTTCCGATTGCCTACAGTTTGCCCGATTGGTGGTGCCATGAGTCGTTACGCTCGCATTGTGCTCGGCACCATCATCCTGGCGGGCTTTGGAGTCATCATGCTGCTTTATCTGCTGGCGGTCTATTGGGAGGTCACGCGATGAGCACAGAGACAATCATCTACGTTCTCGGCACACCATCGGGCGGCACGTCCGTTGCCGCTGGAATCCTTCATCACCTGGGCGTCTACATGGGGAATATCCCGCCCCTGCCTGGCAAGCGGGGCTACATGACATTCGAGTGCAGGAATGCGCGTCAGTATGTTCCCGAATCACCGAACCCGGTTGCTGAGGTGGTGGCGGGCAAGGGGGGCAGTCGTAATTTCCGAGCTTACCTGCGGTGGCGACTGAGTATCGCGGATAGTGCCCCACAGGGTGTCAAACTTGGCGCGGCATACTGGCTCGGAGATCCGGACCCCGCATCGCTCCCCATTCGCATCCTGAGAGTGCATCGGCCGCTCATAGATTCGATCCGCTCCGATGCTCGATATCAGCGTGCGATACGGGATAGTTTCACGGCGGAAGATCATGTTCTGCGATGCGCACAAATTGCCGGATACTTTGTGGCCGCAGACGAGCTATGCCTTATGATACGCCCTACCCTTCAACTGCAATTCTGCAATGACCTGTTGGGGGACCCAACACGATCGGTAAAGGATATTTGCCGCTCGTTCAACATCCACGCTACCCAGGCTCAAGAGTCAGCGGCGATCTCTTCTGTTGATCCCACCATGAGGCACGTGTGAGGAGCAATGAATAAGGTCATTTGGGTGGTCGGTGTACCGAACGGTGGCACGTCCTGCGTTGCCGGGATGCTGCACCACATGGGCGTCGACATGGGCAATGTCGCAGCCAAGCCCACGCGCCGACCGTACCGCACATTCGAGTGCCGAGACCGGCGACAATTCGGCACTTTCAGGGAATACCTGATCGCACGGCTCGAAGATGGCCAGCGCGTCGGTGTCAAGCACTCCGCAGCTTCGTGGGTCGATGATCCACACCCCGAGACGCTACCCGTTCAGACCCTCTACGTGAATCGACCGCTTGACGATTGCATCGACTCGGGACTGCGCCTGTGGACTACCGACCGTCGAGAGAGCCTCATGGAATACCCCAATCCGATGCGTTTCCTGATAGACCGTGGCGGCGGCATCGGCCAGTGGCACGCTGCAAAGGAATTGCTGCGGTCGGTTATTGAGCCCACGCTAGAGATCGACTTCTATCACATCCTGCAATCCTCATTCACCGCAGCGATTCAAATAGCACACGCCTTCGAGATCGACGCCCCCGCCGATAAGGTACGCAAGGCAGCCAATTTTGTAGACCCTGACATGAGGCACGTATGACAGACGAGGGCCCACGGGTGACAGACGAGGGCCGATTAACCATAGCGGTGGCATTTTTCGCGGGTCTGCTCATCGGACTTATCGGTGCTGCCGCACTTGGAATGGAGGCCCTTCTCATTTACATTGGATCGGTCGTGATGTATCTGGTTTCATTGTCATGGATCTGGTTTCATTCTCTGAAATAGGCCTCCGGGTGGGTAAATGAACCGTTCACCCGTAGCGATACTCGATGAGAGCCTTGCGGCCGGCGCCGGTCATTAAGCGACCCGAGATCACTGCGCATTGCTGGTTTGTCCGTCGATTCTGCGAAC
>JBDGYW010001067.1:0-3103 GCA_039588935.1 Gemmatimonadota bacterium
TTTGGCAGTGATTCGACCAATTCGGTTGTTTTCCCAGCGTCAGCACCACCGACGATCGGTACATTCGTTCGTACAGGCATCAGCGTCGAGATGCATGTGGAACCGGGGGTTAAGGTGACCCACGACGGCCAGTCAGTCACGTCACTCGTGCTCACTTCCGACGGATCCCGCAGGCCCACGGTTGCTCAGTTGGGATCGTTTCAATGGCTCGTGATCGAGCGTGCAGACCGAGTTGGTATCAGACTGAGGAACACCGCGAGCCCAGCGATAACCGCATTCAACGGTATCGAGATGTTTCCGATCAGCCTGGACTGGCGAATTCCGGTTCGGTTCGATCGTTATGACCCACCCAAGATGATCAGAATACCAAATATCATTGGCACGGTGTCGGTGCAACCATCACCAGGTGCGGTGGTGTTCGAGGTGGATGGCGAAAAACTTCGCATCGACGTAACCGGCGACCCTGACGGTGACCGGTTCTCGATTGTCTTTGGAGACAGGACCAATGCGAACGAGACCTACGGCGGAGGGCGATTCCTGACAGTTAACGGCCAGTTCGGATCGAGGCTGGAGAAAAGGTCTATAAAGAAGTGGACCATTGATTGGGAAGGGAGCGAATTGGTTCCGGCGCGCGAGACGCACCGTCCATCACACAAGACAGAATCAGAGGTTTCCGCCATGTGGCGCAGACTGAACGGTATTGCTCAATACGCCAGCGACGTTGGGCTTGAACTCTGTGTGCAGTAGCGTGGAACACCGTACGCCGAACCGACCGGAAGCAACGGACGATCCCAGCGCAAACGACAGCGCGGCGGGTTTCGAAATCCTGGACGACTTCGAGCCGTTCAATCAGCGCGACGACATCCTCAGGAGGTCGCGGTGGGACGAACGGATTCGCAACGAGAAAACAGCACTCTTCTACGCAGCGTACCGTTCACCGTTGAAGACGTGGCGGGCAGCCGATGGTTTCACGCAGAACGATTACGCAATCCGGAACGCAGCCTGGCACATAAGCGACATCTTCACTGACCTCAAAGAAGACCAGGATCGACGGGAAGGATTCAACGACGAGTACTCCCTCCAGCTCGGAATGGCGGAGGAACGAGTTGACCTGGGCTCGCCCGCAAATGCTGCAGCCGCGGTGAAACGTGTAGCCAAGGGTTTCGGCGCGGACCTCGTGGGTATCACGACGTTCGACAAACGCTGGATGTACGCAAACAAATTCAGCGACTTGATTGGCGTCGAAAGACCGCAAGAAATCCCCGACGGCATGACCAGCGTCGTCGTCACAGCCATGTCGATGGACTACGATATGATTCGCACGGTCCCATCGGCACTTAGCGGGGCGGCGACCGGACTCGGGTACTCCCACGATGCCGCCGTCACGATGTCGATCGCACAGTATTTACGAAACCTCGGATATAATGCGATTGCCAGCATGAACGACACGTCACTCGGCGTACCACTCGCGATCAAAGCGGGGCTGGGTGAATACGGTCGACTTGGCCTGCTGATTACAAAGGAGTTCGGTCCTCGGGTTCGGATCGGGAAGATCTACACGGACCTTCCGCTCGATCATGACGAGCCAATTCGTTTCGGTGTGAAGGAATTCTGCGACATCTGTCATAGGTGCGCCCAAGAATGTCCTGTGAATGCGATTCCAGACGGAGAGCCGTCAACCGAGGTGCACAACCAATCGAACATTCGTGGAGTGCGAAAATGGTCGATGGACGCCGAGAAGTGCTTCGGGTATTGGGCAGCACAGAACACCGATTGCTCGATCTGTATACGTGTGTGCCCGTACAACAAGGACTACTCAGCGTGGTGGCACCGTGTTGCACGCTGGATCGCGGGCACTCCCCTGAGATGCGCCCTCCACTGGCTGGACATCAAAATGGGATACGGGAAGCGAATGGCTCCGCGTGATTGGTGGAAAGAAAGGTGATTGGATCCAACAAGGAACATCCAACACCCAGGTGACTGGCGTTGCGCCGCGTGTGATGCTTGGAACACTCGGAACGACGCCACTTCGTCATTGGATATTCGCCGTTGGTCGCTGGATATCCTACCGATGCAGCGGCGCTCCAGCTACGCCCACCTGAACCTCCCAGACTCTTCCCGTGCGCGTCGACGTCACATATAGGGAATGATGATCGAAGTCTCCCTCACCAAAGGCGATGCTCGCAGCTCCAGGCATGTTCTCGGCGATCAGCACCTTTTCTTTCGTTTCCGGATCGATGCGCCAGATCTCACCTGCACCGTTTGCCGCGACATACACACGCCCGAGTTCGTCCATCGCCAGCCCATCGTTCGCGGCGGCGGCGCCGAGATCGGCAATCAGCTCAGGTGGACCAGAAGGCATTCCATCTGTGAGCGGCAGTGCCCAAATCCTCCCGTCGGCAACGACAGGGTGAATGCTCTTGAAGATCTGGGCCACATACAACGTCGACTCATCAGCCGACAGAGCCAGTCCGTTGGGATGCCCCACAGCATCCGAAATCACTCCCATCCGTCCGTCGGGAAGGACCAGGAGTATCTCGTCGGTTGCATCGTCGGACACCAAAAAAGAGCCGTCCGAACGGACCAGAACAAAGTTGGGATCACCAAAGCCGCCGTCGACGACCCGAGTTGTGTCGCCCTCGGGCGTGATACGCCACACGATGCCGTCGGTATTTGGGCCATTGCTGAACCGATTGGTCGGCCCGAAATCAGCCATGAGGATATCACGATCGCCAATCGGAGCCAGTCCGAGATTTGAGTAGAGTTGCACTATCTCCGTTGCCTCACCATCGGTACCAACATGCCACAGCCTGCTGTTGCCAGCCACGTAGAGAGCACCCTCACCGTTGAAGGCGATCCCCTCACAGCGTTCAAATACCCCATCCACCAAGACTCTGGGAGTGACTGGAAACTGGGAGTCGTTTTGCGCAGTGACCGTTTGGGACAAGGACCCACAAACAACGAGCACAAGAAATGCCTCTGTAACTGATCGTATCCGCCGAGCCGCCTCTGCCTGCATCCTTACTCCCCGCTGAGTCTTGAGTTGAGCACCGGTACCACATCCGGCTCCGCCACGCAAAATGGTCACTCCCGAGGTGTGACG
>JBDGYW010001068.1:0-2689 GCA_039588935.1 Gemmatimonadota bacterium
GTCGCCTGGAGGACATTGTCACCGTCATAGTCCGCAATCACGTTCGCACCGCCTGCGGCGAGCCGGGTCGAGCCGTCGAGGAAGTACTTGATCGTGTCGCTGTCCACCACCTTGCGGATCCTCCGTTTGTCGGTCCGCCAGCCGGCGGATATGCGTCGCGTCGGATTATCCTTTTGGGCCTGAGGGGGTCCCGGTCCATCCTTCGCGCGATATTCGTCCGCTTCTGTGCGCTCGCAACCTTGGGAGACCAAAGACCCCTGTACAGAACATGTCCGAACCCATTTGCATTTGGACGCCCAAGGGCTCTGCTAGGGCGTCTTCGTCGGTTTGACCGCAGAAAGATGTATACTGCTCACGGTGCTCTGTCCATTGTCGACCTCGAATGCTATCCCGTTCGAATGCTCCTCCAACGCTGCATCGGTACCTCGAATCACGACGGCGTCCTTCACTTCAGCACCTGGTTCAAGCAGGGTATAGAGAAGCCAGGCAATCTCGTTGTCGCCAAGGCCGGACGCAATCACTGCCTGAGATAGCGTTATCTTCGCAGCGTCGTCGGTCGCACCGTGGCACTTCTGGTACAGTTCGCAGAAGGTAACCAAGTCGCCGGGTATCTCTTCTCCGGCATCCTGCTCCGGCAAGATCGAAGGAAGTCCCTGACCCGGCTCTGCCTTGGGTGATTGCGGTTCGGGGGACTTCAGTGTCTGATTCTCCTCGGAGCCGCTCTTGCATAACGTCAGATGCACCATTGTAACGACCGATGGAAGCCATGGATATTCATCTACTCCCATCGATTTGAGCATTCCCTTCTCCCTCGGGCTCAGCGGTAATGTCCTCTGATAATCTCTGCGTGCCTGGCCGGTCACCAGCAACTCCGGGGAGTAGATCGCAGTCACGATGACATGTCCCAGGGGGCCTCTCGGCAGCTCGGATGAGGTCTTGCCAACGATGATTTTGCATTCGTCGAGCGACATCTCGTCTGGCGTGATGAGAGTGAACATCAACCAGTCCGTCTGGTCCTTGGACAGTGGTGTCGATCGAATCCTCTCCGCTACGGACAGTCTGTCCTCATTGGACATGGCCTGTGCAGCCTCAACATAAAGGGTGCAGAACTCCGCAAGCACGGGATGCTGCTCCTCGGCGACGGGCTGAATATGTGTCGCGTCAGGTTGTGTCGCGACCTGCATCTCGCCCGCGCAGACCTCACAAGGCAGGATAAGCACCAATGCAACCAGCATTAGGTCACGGCTCACCATTTTCAGAGTGCTGGTTGTGAGTGCCAAGGCCGTGCCTCCTCGTCCTTACCATACGTCCAAGTACCGGAAGCGGACCATGCGTCAGTCGCTTGATCCCAGGTGTGAGAGAATGTCGACTTTTCCACGCGTTCGGTACCCTCTTGGCAGTACATGGCCATGATGGCCTTCGCGCGCGCGAATTGCGTCTGGCTCAACTGGTATTGCTTGAAGGTAGCGCTTGAGTTCGCCGTTGGCGTCCATGCGGCTGGTATTCTCGGGTTGGGGCAAGCGCAGCACAAGGTCGCAGTCACAGTCGCCGACGCGGAAGCTACAGGGGGCCCCCAATTGTCACTGTTATCATCCCAGCTGTTCCTCGTCGACCAAGCCTGGATGTCAAAGATTGGCTTGCGACCGTCTCTCTCGATCATTTGCGGGGTTCGTGCTGCATTGAGAAATCGCTCAAAGTAATAAACAGGCGTAGACTTCCCATCTACTGTTATGTGAGCCTCGATCCGCTGGAGTATGTCGACCATTTTCCCTCCACTGGTACAGTACATGGCACGCATGCCAAAGTAACCGGTACTTGCGTAACTGCCTACAACGTATCTCTTGTCTGCATCTGTGGGATCATAGAAATCTCCAACCCAGGGCACCTTCCCAAGATGGTATAACATGGTCCCGGGGTCTGACCTTGCGCTGTTACCACTCGGTATGCTGATCGCGCGGCTCATCTTCACGGGCCATGCCACCAAGTAGCGCCCCTTAGGGTCGACGAACACGACGGGATTAGCCGCAGTGTAGGAATAGCGATTGTTGCCGCCTGCGTCACGGACTGGATCGCGCCTGTTGAAGCTCCCACTGCCCCCGTAGTACCTCGCCCTGTAGTAATACTGCTCGGATTCCTCGTCATATTCGCGGGCGGTGTAGGTGTAGCGGTTGGTGACGCTTTCACTCCAGGAGCCGAGTTCCTTGCCGAAGGCGTAGTAGTCATATGTGTTCTGCGTCGCCTCGTTGGAATCGACGAGGTTGCGGATGCTGCCGAGGCCGTCCTTCATGTAGTAGTAGGTGCTGCCGCCGGTGGCCAGCGAGACGTTGTCGTCGAGACCGGGAGTCACGTAGGTCGCCTGAAGGACATTGTCACCGTCGTAATCAGCAATCACGTTGGCGCCGTCGAGAAAGTACTTCGTTGTCGTAGAATCGACCGTTTTTGCTATCCTTCGTTTACCGGCATCGTACACGTACGTTGCATCATTATCGGTGCCCGTCGTGTCAAAGGCCGTCAGGTACCTGTCGTAGTCATAAGTATATACGTTTACAGTGGTGGAATCATCAGATTTTGTTAAAGCGCCGTTGGCGTCGTATTCGTATTCGGTGGTCGTGCCGCCGGTGGTCTCCGAGGTCAACTGGTCGGCGGTGTTGTAGAGATAGGTGGTATCGGTGCCTCCGAGGGTCTTTTT
>JBDGYW010001069.1:0-2686 GCA_039588935.1 Gemmatimonadota bacterium
GAGTGCCATGAGATGCCGTCCAGGTCATACCCCGCCAGAATTGTGGCCATGGCCGCAAGCGTGACTCCGCCCGAAGACGAAGGTGGCATCGACATTATGGTGTGACCTCGGTATTGCACTGTCACCGGATCTCGCCAAGCCGCCTCATAGCTCGCGAGGTCAGCTGTTGTGATCAGTCCACCTCCGCGCTCCATCTCCGCGACAATGAGTCGGGCAGTCTCGCCAAGATAGAAACCATCTCGACCCTCATCACGAACACGTTCCAGAGTGCGAGCAAGGTCGGTCTGCACGAAGGTGTCTCCTACACCTGGAGGCATCCCATCATCCCCCAGAAAGACCTCGGCCGTTTGCGGATACTGGTCGAGCGCCTCTACTTGAGCCGCGAACGACCCCGCCTGTCGGTCCCGCACGACGAAGCCTTCCGCAAGGGTAATGGCAGGATCAATGAGATTCGCCCAAGTCTTGGTGCCGAACCGCTCATGCATCTCCCAGAGGCCGGCAACTGATCCCGGCACCCCCACCGCTCTATGACCAACCCGCGAACCGTCAGTGAGTTCTCCTTCTTCGTCGACGAACATGTCTCTCGATGCGCCTCGAGGAGCACGCTCCCGGAAATCCAGGGCCGCGGTGGAGCCGTCGGCCCGGCGGGCCACCATGAAGCCACCCCCGCCGATGTTGCCTGCTTCAGGATTCACCACCGCGAGCGCAAACGCGGTAGCCACAGCGGCGTCGAAGGCATTACCCCCATCACGCAGAATCGCCGCTCCGACAGCACTCGCGTACTCGTCGGTACTCACCACCATTCCGTTGGAGGCGGTCACCGGCAATGCGTCAAGCGGGAACTCCCAATCGGGCGGCAGGTTCGCACGCCAGGAAGTGTCGCCGCACCCAACCAGAGCGACTGCCAGTACAACCAACATCACTTTGGGGTTCTTCATGAACATCTCACGGTCAATGGACTAAAGGTGTACGAAGAATAAGTCCATATGCGAGCTGTGACATCACCGATTGCTTGCGTGCTCTATACTCAAAGTTGCCGATCCGGGGCGGACAGGTGGAGCGGGTGATGAAGGGTGGAGACGCAACAAAAGCCCCGACACCTAGGCGGCGCCGAGGCTTTGTACTGCGTTGACTTGGTTTCTACGGCCTGCGCGGACGCCCTCTGAATCTCTCGTATAGCCGTAGGTGTTTGTTATCGAGTTCCGATAGCTGACCGTTCACGATCAGATGCAGGAACTGCGTAGCGATCTCCAGCGGGTCACCATCAGTCACGATCAGGTTCGCGATCTTGCCGGTCTCGATGGTACCCAGACGGTCGCCCACTCCAAGAATTTCGGCATTGTTGATAGTGATCGCTCTTAACGCTTCCTCCTGGGGCAGACCAAAGGAGACTGCACTGCCAGCTTCATACGGAAGGTTGCGCGACGCCGATGCGCCGAAGGTCCCAAAGCCGATCTTCACTCCCGCCGCAAACAGCTGCCCGGGAGCCGAGTACACCTGGTCATAGCCGTAGTCTTCGTTACGCGGCACGTTCTGCGTCGGGCCCAGGATCACCGGCACATTCGCCTCGGCAAGACGGTCGGCAACCTTCCAAGCGTCCGCACCACCGAAGATGATGACGCGGACATCGTTCCGCTCAGCGAAATCAAGCGCAGCGTTGATGCCGCGCTCGGCATTGACACTAACCAGGAACGGCAAATCGCCATTGACCACGTTGACCAAGGACTCGAGCTTGAGGTCGCGCTCAACGTCGGTGCCGGCGGCCAATGCCGCAGCATAGTTGCGTGCCGCGTCCAGCCACCCTTCGATTTCCGCGACTTTCTCGTCATACTCCGCTTTGGCTTCGCTGTAGCTGCGCTCGCTCTGGGACATTGTCGCGAAGTCGAACGAGCGAAGCTGCATGTTCGGCCAACCCAAAACGATCCCAATCGAAGGCTCGATCATCATCTCTTCGACGGTCCAGCCATCGGTATGCATCAGTGATCCCTGACCTGCCATCGTGCTGCCACCACCCCTGCCTCCGCCGGGCGCGGCCACCGCGTGAGTAATGCCATTGGCCCTGGCTACAGGGATATGTTCGCTCGCCGGATGCACGGCCCACGAGGCCAGGAGATGTGGATTGTAGTCACCCAACTCGGCCACATCGTTTGTTACGTCGACCGCCCCAACCTCAGACATGCCAAGCTGAGTGAGCGCGTCGAGGAAGCCCGGATACACCTCGAGGCCGTTGGCATCGATCACCTCTGCGCCGGCTGGAACTGATACGTTGGCCCCAACAGCAGAGATCAATCCGTTTTCAATTACTATGGTGCCTCCCTCAATGGGGGCTCCTGCAAGTGTGTGAACCGTGCCGCCGCGAATGGCGACCGTTTGGGCCGCAACTGTTGCCACAAACAGAACGGCAACGGCAACCAGACTCAGGAGAATTCGTGCGGTTTTCATCGTGATACCTCCTCGCCCGGACCGTCGGTTGTCACTCTCGGACGCTGGCCCTCTCCACCACGTTCCTTCTGGAGCAGCGCTTCTTTCTCTCGCGCAAGCTCCTCACGGAGGGCTCTGTCGTGTTCGCGGTCAAAGTACACCTGACCGTCAATCAGGGTTTGCTCTACCCTCGAATAGACACTCAGCGGATGGTTCGTGTAGATGACAAGGTCGGCGTCCTTGCCAACTTCTATCGATCCCACCC
>JBDGYW010001070.1:0-2685 GCA_039588935.1 Gemmatimonadota bacterium
GACCGTGTTGGCGAACGTCAACACAAGAATAACCAGCGGCGGCGCAACGACCCGAAGAATAGCAGGGGAAAACGCGTCCACATCCGGCGCGAACGCACCGATCGCTTGCAGTGAACCATCGAAGTACTCGACGGCAACTCGGGCCATGGCCGCCGCCGCGGCCGAGAAGCTCAATGTGATGGCGGCCCAACCGAACAGGAATCCCCAGAGTGGTCCAATCGCCGTCGCGAGATACTGGTAGTCGCCTCCGGCCTTCGGCAACCGAGATCCCAGTTCACCGTAAACGGAGGCTCCGCCGAGTGCGAGGAGCCCACCCAACGTCCAGCCAACCAGCGGCCATACGACGCCCGATAGATGTCCGGCGACCAGACCAGGCGTGATGAAGATACCCGCGCCGATCATGTTTCCAGCGACCAGCCACGCGGCACTTCCCACGCCGAGGACACGTTTGAGTTGAGTATTCGATTCGTTCACGACGGAACGGTCCGGCGCCGCCGGTATGGCGGACGTCCGGACCGCCGGTCGTATTATACCGCTTTGTCACCCGTCATGGTTCCCGAATCTGGGCCCGCATCAATCGACTCGCCGGGCCCGGACACCGAAGTCCACGTTGTCGTGAACCCAATCGAAGAAGTACTCCTGCTCCTCGAGTGGCGTGTCGGGAACCATGATTTTGGGATCGCGCCAGGAAACCATGACCTCGGCATCCTGCGTCCATACCTTGACTCGCTTGCGCTTGACCTGGGTTTGCCAGCTCTTGCCCACCACCGCGCTGGTGTAGAGCAGTCTGACCGTCACGCTTCGCGCGAGCCGCTCGAGCGGCTTAACCACGATGCTGTCGTAGCCGGTCGCCCGGTCGGTGGTGACGTCCGGAATCCCGTCGCTCACCATGACGACCGCGACCGGTCTTAAAACCAGGTTCTTACTCTTGACAGTATAGGCCACCTGTTCGAAGAACGCATTGTAGTCGGTAAACGGATTGGGTTTGTCCTTCGGGAACATCTCTCGCAGCGTGGCCACGATCTCCTCGATCGATTTGTTCTCGAACGTTTGTATGGGGTAGAACGTCTTCGGCTCGTCCGCCCTCGCGCCGCCGATGGAACTGACGAACAGAGCATTCGGCGGCTCCAATCCACCAACACTGTTCAAGTGGCAGTAGATATAGTTCGCGAGGAACTCGATGGAGTCATCGAAGTACGGTCCGTTCATGAACGACCCGCTCACGTCCACCCCAACGAACATCGAAAGGCGCGGACTCGGGGCACCGTCGGCCTTGCCGATCACGTCGCACCCCGGTTGCGTCAGCAAGATCACGACGGCGACCGTCGACAGTAACTTCATTGTACGCATGACAATCCTCTCCGGCGATGGTGAGTGGGACTCGATCAAAACGACGGCTGTTTATCCGCCTCGACATTTCGATCGGTCGCCGCTCCTGTTTCGTCCGTCTCCGTCCGCGTCACCGATTCGATTACCGGTTCCGGTTCGAATACCGGTGATTCGGACGCATTGGTATTGTCTCGGGCGCTTGGGGCCGATGGTCCGGTCGCAAGCGAATCCGAACGCTTTTTAAGGCCCTTGATCAGATCCTCCGAGTACTTGATGGCCTCGAGACTCTCGAACGGCAGCGAGAACAGGTGCTGGTTGATCACGCATAATGTACAAAAATTGAGTCCGGCCGCCACGACCTGGAGAGGCGGAAGCAGGAGCGCCGAAAGCAGCTCCTCACCCTGGGACTTGACCCACACGGACTCTTTCTTCGTCCGCCGCCAGTACTCTTCGGAAACCACGAGCACTCGCGTCTTGGGGAGTTTGTTCCGATGGGAAACCCTCAGGCCTCTGCCCTGGATGACCGCCATGATCGTCGGCGTACCGCGGGACGCGAAAAGAAACCAGGAAAGACTCCGAACGCCGAACCACACGAAACACGCGATCGCGATCGTCCAGAACGGTCCCAACTCGAAATTCTCCGAGTACTGCGCGAACCACGGTACCAACGAATCGACGAATTCGCGGTAGAGGAACACCACCTCAACGAACAGCACGACGACTTCGATGACGCCGATGCCGGCGATCGAGGAAACGCTCTTCCCTTTGAAAGAATCGACAAAAGTGGAGAGCACCGCGTAGCTTCCCAGCACGACGAAGAACAGGAACAAGAACAAAGGAACCCGTACGTACGCCACTGTCATGTTATCGCCGGTGATGTTGGAAAACGTATCGATCACCAACGGGGTCATGACGTAAGTAAAGATCGTCGTCTCCACCAGACACCACGACAATGTCAACGTGACAGCGATCCAAGGGATGGGCGATTTGACCACGCTTTGGCCGATTTGCTTGAGAAAATACACGGGCATCAAGAGAATATCCTGCGCCAGTGCCCATGCGGCCAGCACGACCACGCGGACGATACCCACAATCGATACCGTCAATGACATCAGAAAGCGGAAAATACCGCCCCAGAAGGACAAGATTGACTTACCCAAGTCCCACCAGGTAACGAACAGCGCTGTGACGAACTCCTGACGTCTCTGACGTATCGGAACGGTGAGCAAACTGGCAATGCTTGCCCAGCATGCCAAGAGGATCGCCGACGCCGGTAGGAGCAGGAGCAACCTCTTGGCGCTCAAGATCCACAGCTGTTCGCCAGCGCCCCACGCGAACTTGAGGAGCGCTGCTTGG
>JBDGYW010001071.1:0-2685 GCA_039588935.1 Gemmatimonadota bacterium
CCTTTCCATTATTCGTCAGTGCGGCGCCGTGGAATGGAGTGTAAGGTCGTAGTAGCGCATGACGCCGGGGACCGCGCTTGCGTCCTCGAGATCGAGAGAGTCCCCGAAGAGTTCGCTCGTCAGCACCTCGCCGTCGCGCCCCGTGACGAGGAATTCGATCGGGTGCACGAACACGATGGGAACGGCCCCCTCCTTCGACCGTTGAGCGACGATCATGTCATTGTCGGGACCATAACCTCCGCCCGCGGGGCAGAAGACGAGTTCCGCGCCGTTCGCAACGAGTTCCTCGATTGCGGCGGCCTGCCGTCGGTCCGAGCAGATCATCATGCCGATCTTGCCGTGTGGGGTTGCAAAGACCGTGAATGTCTCGCCGGCCGTGTACTTGCTCTTCTCGTCAGCCCATAAGTATCGCTTGCGATATCTTCCCAGCAGTTCGCCGTCGGGCCCGATGAGAAGAGCTGAGTTGTAAACGTTCTCACCGTCGAGTTCGGAGATGGCGGCAATAAGATGTATGTTCAGCTCATCCGTCAGTCGCCGCAATCTGGAGCAGTATTCCCCGCCCGGCGCCGACTCGGCCAAGTCGCGGAAGCGGGCCACGCTCAGGCTGTCATCCCGGACGCTGTAGCCGTCCAGGAAGCTCTCCGGCGTGCAGACGATATCGGCCCCCCGGCGCGCCGCTTCGCGAATCAGTCGCTCGGCATTCCCGTAGTTCGTTTCTCGATCACCCATCTTCCATTTGAGAACGATCCCGGCGACTCGCACGCGCTCCGGCGCAGCCGACACCTTCTTCTCTGTCGCGCACCCCAGATACGCGTGACTGCACGCCAGCAACGCTACGCAACCCAAGTATACCTGCAACCTGGATAGACCGGCATTTCCCATGCTTCTGATCTCTCATTCGGGGGCGGAAAAGGGGACAGGCACGAATGGCATGTAGCGAAGCGGTAAGTCCTTTTGTTACAAGGCTTTAGGAGCACTTGCGCATAGCAGAACCTCCCGTCATAATGTTGGGTAACAAATCCACTCAAGACAGGAGGTCTGCTCATGATCAGGATGATCAATGCCCGAACTATCGCATCGTCGCTCCGCCGCGTCAAGGCCCTGCCTCAACTCATTGCCCATCAGGACGTGCTCGAGGCCTGTCACTTTGCCGATCATGTGTGGCGTGACGGCGTGCTCAACCCGCTGAGCACCATCTCGCTGTTTTTCATTCAGATCCTCCACGGCAACACCGCGTGCGAACATCTGCGCCATCTTTCGCCGCTGTCTTTCACGGCATCGGCATACTGCCAGGCGCGGCGTCGCCTGCCGCTGGCCGTCTTCCAGCATCTGCTGAGCACGGTGACGGATGCAATGTTCGACGCCACGGAGTCCATCGCCCAATGGCGTGGTCATCGCACATTCCTTCTCGACGGCTCCAGCTTCTCCATGCCGGACACCCCTGAACTTATGAAGCGCTTCGGGCACCCATCGGGGCAGCGGCCCGGCTGCGGCTTCCCCTGCGCCCATCTGATGATATTATGTGATCTGGCCACCGGATTGATTCGTCACATTACCGCCGGTCCGCTGTTCACGCACGACCTGGCCGAGGGCGCGAAGATGCACCCGGCCATGCGGTCCGGCGATCTGGTGATCGCCGATCGCGGCTTCGCCGGATGGGCCTTCTTTGCCCTGTATTTGCAGCACGAACTGCACGCCGTGATCCGGATGCACCAGCGTTTGATCATGACCTTCAACCCACGGAAGCCGATGCACTGCAAAGGCGCCTGGGAGCGGGTGTATATGATCGGAAGTGATGATCAGGTGATCGAGTGGTTCAAGCCGAAGAACCGTCCGAAGTGGATGTCCGCGAGCGAGTACGATGCGCTGCCGCCGTCGCTGATCGTTCGCGTGATCCGATATGACTTACGCAGCCGGGGCCTCCGCACGAAGAAGATCACGCTGTTAACGACGCTGGTCGATCACGATCGTTATCCGAAGGAGGAGATCGTGACGCTCTACGGTCAGCGCTGGGAGATCGAGACGAACATTCGATACATGAAGGAGACGATGGGGATGGACACGATGCGCTGTAAGACCGTGGCCGGCGTCGAGAAGGAACTGATCATGTACGCGATCGCATATAACCTCGTGCGGATGGAGATGGTGCGTCAGGGGCGAGCGCGGCATGTTGATCCTCGCCGGATGAGCTTCATCGATGCGCTGCGATCGCTCGCTGCACAAGCTGCCGGCCCGCGACCACGCGCGCAGTGGGGAGACGATGTGCCAATCCCTCTGGTTGTGAATGCTCTCCGACCGGGGCGCATCGAGCCGCGTGCGGTCAAACGTCGCCCGAAACAGCAGCGACTGCTCATGCTCCCTCGCGCAAAGGCGCGACAACTTCTGCAACGTCAACAACTTGCCGCTTAGCTACATGCCATTCGTGCCTGACACCGTTTCTTGTGACACCTTTTCTTGTCTGGGGGAGCAAAGGTGTCCGACACCTTTTGTGCCTCGACACCTTTTGTGCCTAATTAACGACCGCTACTCCCTTCACCCCTCCGGGGCGATGCTGATTGACTCAATCCCTCCATCCACGGGTAGCGCTGCGCTCTACCCGCGGCTACATTCCTGCGCCCCATCGGGGCGCAGAAGCGCGCGAGCTTTTGCCCGCGTCAGTCGGCCGCTCACAGCAGTATCTCGCAG
>JBDGYW010001072.1:0-2681 GCA_039588935.1 Gemmatimonadota bacterium
AGCGGAGCGGATGCGAGAGATGTCGGACTGGATAGGACCTGAACCGCTAGTCCAGACTAGAGACCCGCGCATACAGGCGCAAGCGCGCCAAATCACCGATCGCTATCTCTCTGGCCGCCGGAGAAACTACGTGCGGGCCGCCGAGGCCCTGAACGAGTGGGTAAACGAGAATCTCGAAAAACGCATTACCGTGAGTGTACCAAGCGCGGTGGAAGTACTGGAGACACGTAGAGGCGACTGCAATGAGCATACGGTGCTTTACGTGGCGCTGGCCCGCGCCGTGGGAATACCCGCTCGTACGGCAGCTGGCCTCGTGTACTCGGACGGTTCGTTCTTTTACCACGCCTGGCCGGAGATATACCTCAACGGCTGGGTAGCGGTCGACCCGACATTTGGCCAGTTTCCTGCCGATGCCGCTCACTTGAGATTCACGATCGGAGGCCTAGCTCGCCAAATGGAACTCGTAAGACTTATTGGGCATTTACAGCTCGATGTGCTCGACACCGAGAACTAAACGATGATTCGTCTCGAGGGGCTAACCAAGAAATACGGCAAGTTTGTCGCTGTAAACCGACTCGACCTTCATGTCCCAAAGGGTGAGCTGTTCGGCTTCCTGGGGCCAAACGGTGCCGGCAAAACCACGACCCTGAGAATGATCGCCGGCATTCTACGCGCGACGGAAGGGCGCGTCTTCATCGGTGGTGACAACCTCATCGAAGCACCAATGTCCGCGAAGAACCGCATTGGATTCATTCCCGATCGCCCATATATCTATGAGAAGCTCACCGGAGCTGAGTTCCTCAGGTTCGTTGCCGGCCTGTTCAACCAAGACGGATCCGTCATAGAACGCCGTATCGATGAACTTTTGGAGTTGTTCGAGTTGTCCATCTGGAAGGACGAGCTGGTGGAGTCATATAGCCACGGGATGCGCCAGAAGCTGATCATCTCAAGCGCCCTGATTCACCGCCCGGAGTGCATTGTCGTCGACGAACCGATGGTTGGGCTCGATCCGAAGGGTGCCCGCCTCCTGAAGGACATCTTTCGCAGTTTCGTTGATAGAGGCGGCACCGTTCTGATGAGCACGCATACGCTCGAGGTGGCGGAAGCTATGTGCGACAGAATCGGGATTATCCAAGAAGGATCGATGGTGGCTTGCGGCTCCATGGAAGAGTTGCGCCAGCAGACAGCGACCGGTGATGCGTCCCTCGAAGAGCTATTCCTCAAACTCACGGGTGGCGCGGCGATCCGTGAGCTTACGGCCCTGCTGGAAGGATGATCGGCCAACTCGGGCTCATAGTCTCGCCAAAATGGCGGACCGCACGAGCACGTGCGCGGGAGAAACGCAGCATCGCGAAGGTGCTACTGCTCGGCGGAATTGGTTTGATTTTCTGGCTCGGCGTGTTCGGAGTGATGTACCGGGTACTCCGATACTTCCGGGGCGTAGAAGAGATCGGACCGCTACTCGCGGGTAAGCTTCTCGGCCTGGCTCTGCTTGCGTTTCTTTCTTTGTTACTGCTCTCAAACGTCATCACTGCGCTTTCCGCATTCTTTCTCGCGAAAGACCTCGACCTTCTTATGGCGTCCCCAGTGGATTGGCTCTATCTGTACTTGAGCAAACTGGGCGAGACCATGTTGCACAGTTCCTGGATGGTTGCGTTGATGGCCATACCCATCCTCGCCGCATACGGCGTCATCTATGACGGCGGATGGTGGTTCGGGCCCTTCACGGTGGTCGTGCTCCTGCCGATGCTGGTCATTCCGGCAGTTGTTGGCAGCGCCGTGACGATGATCCTAGTGAACGTGTTTCCCGCTCGGCGCACTCGCGACCTGCTTTCGGTCATAGCAATCGGCGCTGCCGGCGTGCTAGTCATGTTGTTCAGAGTCGTACGTCCTGAGCAGTTAGCGCGTCCCGAGGGTTTCTCCAACCTCCTCGATTTCATCACGTTGTTACGCACGCCGACCTCACCCTACCTACCCAGCGAATGGGCCATGAACAGCCTGATGGGCTATCTGGTCGGGCCCAGCGATGTGATGCCGTTGGTGTTGCTCTGGAGTACAGCCGCAGGTTCCGTCGTTCTGGGAGCACTGTTGCACCAGAAGCTCTACGCGCGTGGCTACACGCGCGCACAGGAAGGTGCCGAGCGGTTCGTGAAAGGCTGGATCTGGAGAATCGTCCTAGATCCCATCTTCAAACCGCTCACGGTGGCCAAACGCGAGTTCATCATCAAGGACTTGAAGCTGTTCTTCCGCGACCCAACTCAATGGAGTCAGTTGATCCTGTTGGCGGTCCTCGTGATCATCTACTTGTTCAACATTCGCGCGTTGCCGTTGTTCTCCGGCGAAACGGTCCCGTTCGCAATGGTGACCGTGATCTCGTTCTTGAACCTGGGACTCGCGGGGTTTGTACTGGCCTCGATTGCCGCGAGGTTCGTGTTTCCATCAATCTCGTTGGAGGGTCGTCAGATGTGGCTACTTCGATCGAGTCCGCTGGACCTGCGGGCTCTAATATGGTCGAAGTATTGGATCGGCACGATTCCACTGCTTGTTCTGGCGCTGTCGATTACGGTCTTCACGAACGTTTTATTGCAGGTCACCGCATTCATGATGGTTGTCGGGATCGGGACTATCATACTACTCACTCTCGCGATCAGTGCCATGGCCCTGGGGTACGGAGCGCTATT
>JBDGYW010001073.1:0-2680 GCA_039588935.1 Gemmatimonadota bacterium
TGATGACGTACTCGGGTCGAACTGTCGAACTCACGCTTTCGCCGACCTCGAGAATCCGACTGTCCTCGATATAGACGCTGCCCCGGCGGTAGACCCGGCGTTCGCCGTCCATCGTGGCAATGAAGCCGTTTTCGATCAGGATCTTCGACCGCGGGGGTGTGTCGCTCTCGCTGGCTTCGACACACCCGCCGGCGATCGCGGCAAGCGATCCACCAAGAAAGGCTCGACGGCGCATTGGACCACCTCCAAGCAGAGATCTACAACCGTTATTCAAGGCGAATTCTAACCGTTTGCGGATGTGAACGGGTTGTCGTAGCGCCCTCGAATCCCTCGCGGAATGCCGGCCCGTCCCGTACAGAACCAACGTCACCGGCGTGCGCCTACTCGACTTGGGATCTGTCTGCGCGCTCGCGAACCGCAGTTCGTGAAGGGAGCTGCCGGATTGCGGAGCGTGACGCACGGGCTCGCGGAACATGCAACGACCAACGGGCAACGCAACGTGCGTAGATCAGCCACTGACCGGGACGATTTGGTCATGGGCTTCGCTGCCGCCGGTAGTACCGTTGTCGCGCGGCTCGGATGGAGGTTTTGTGGGTCCCGCGTCTCAGGCGCTGAGCCTGCCATGGTTCGCTACCGACTAGGGTGCCGACGTGGCGGAAATGGTAGACGCGGAGACTTGCCAAGTCTCTGGGCGAAAGCCCATGTGGGTTCGAATCCCATCGTCGGCACCGTCGCTCCATAGGACTTGCGAGTTTGCACGGGAAACCTTAGGATGAAGATACTTGGCAAGTCTCAGTAGCGTTTCCGCTACGTCACGAAAGCCGGGGGGGGCACGATCCCCTCGGCTTTTCGTTTTCCCCTGACCCTACGACCCGGCCGCACTCGTTCGGTACTTCTCGAACCAAGCCTGTAGATACAACTGATTCAGAATACGGTGCGAGGGTCGCCTCCACCCGTGGAACTCCTCTGGCATGCGAATTAGGAGTGTTTCCTTTCCCTGCATCTTCAGAGCCCTGAAGAACTCCTCGCTCTGTCCCATCGGCGTCCGTAGATCCCGTTCCCCTGTCATGATGAGAACCGGCGTCTTTACGTTGCCGACCGAGGCGATTGGCGAGCGCTCGTACCAGTCAAGCGGATCTTCCCAATGGGGCTTCACAAACCAGCTGTACTTGTCAGTGGGATCGTCCGAGGTTCCCGCTAGCGAGATGTAGTTAACGATCGGCCGCATCGCCGCTGCCGCCCGAAAGCGATCGGTGTTCCCCACGATGTAGGACGTCAGGAGTCCGCCCGCACTGCCTCCCAAGACGAACAGGTTATCGGGATCGATGAAGCCCTCTGCCAACGCGGCGTCTACTCCAGCCATCAGGTCGTCGAAATCCTTGCCCGGAAACGAGTGTTTGATGCCGTCAGCGAACCCCTGGCCGTATCCAGTGCTACCCCGTGGGTTCATGAAGAAGACGGCATAACCTTGGGCCGCAAAATTCTGCCAGGCCCAATTCCAGCGGACAGAATACATCCCGTAAGGTCCGCCATGGATCCAGAGTAGGAGCGGGTACTTCTGTCTGGGATCGAACTCGGCGGGTTTCAAAAGCCAGCCCTGGAGGTCGAGCCCGTCTGGCGACTTGAACCGCAGCTCGTCGACTTGCCCAAGTCGCACGCTTGCCAGGACATCGGCGTTCACGTCGATAAGAGTGCGCATAGTTTCGGGCTGCTCGACTGGGAATGTCACCAGGTACCCTGGCCGAGTTGGAGTTGAGAGCACGCTTGCGGCTTGGCCGTTCCCAGCGACAGTGAGTTGCGACAGTACATGATTGCCGGTCGTGACGAGGCGGGTTTCACCCTGTCGTGACACGAAGCGCACGTTCGAAACACCCCGCTCGGACATGAGGTAGTAGACACCCGAGTTGTCTGGTGCCCAGGTGATGCTGCCCGGTGAACTCGGAAGATCGCCGGCCAGCAGACGCTTCCGTTCACCTCGACTATCCATCAGATACAGGCTCGAGATGCTGGCGTCGGCATATTCCTGGGTGTCGAACCCGGTGTAGGCAATCCACTCTCCGTCTGGAGAAAGTTGCATGCCCCGGTCGGGTCCCATACGGTCGGTGAGTTTTTCTATATCACCGGAACTCAGATCCAACCTGTAGATATCCGATTCATCGAGCTCGAGTTCCATCTCGCTATCGGAACGCGGCTCCAGCACGGCCACGAAGTAGAGCTTGTTGCCGTCTCTCGACCAGCGGATCTCAGGAGGGGAACCCGGACCCGGTGGATGCGGATTGTTGTAGCTGTGGCCCGCAGTGGTGACTTGCCTGGGCGTTCCTCCAGCTCCCGCGTTCAAGGTGAATAGGTGATAATCTCCTCTGGGCAGGTCGCCCCTACCGTCAAATGCAAAGACGATGCGGTCGATGACCTTTGCCGGTGGAGCGAGATTAGCCCCCCGTGGATACTCCGGTAGCGTGACCGGGAGGATCGGGTCGGTGTCCGGAACCATCATACCGAAGGCCAGCGTCTGTCCGTCTGGTGACCAATGCAGCGCTCCCGGGGTGTGGTCTAGATGAGTTAGCTGCGCGGTCTCCCTGGTGTCCAGCCACAAAACATAGATCTGGGTTGAGCCGTCCCGATCGGAGAGGAACGCGATCCTGTCACCGCTCGGCGACCAAACGGGTGAAAAGTCGCTCCA
>JBDGYW010001074.1:0-2672 GCA_039588935.1 Gemmatimonadota bacterium
ACAGGCCTTACCTGGAGTCAAACGGGATCCGAAACATGCCCGCGGAGCACCTAGTCTCTCATAGTGGAGGGCGATCCTTGGGGGTATCTCAAGGGGACGCGCCAAACACACCAGACATTGCTGTACTCAAAGAGAAGCGGCCGCGGGTCAATTGACGACAGGATGATGCGCACCAGGCGCGCGCCCTCGGAGCACGTAGACAGGAACCAGGCTCAGTCAGTCGGGGCGGCTAGGCCTACTGATTCTCGGTCAGTAGCTGGTCCTCCATTCGTGATTCGATGCAACAATTTGACGTAAGTGATGAAGCTATGTAGTATAATATAGACACTATGAAGGATAGGTGGCGATATGCAACGCATCACCTACTCGGCGGCTTGTGTGCTCCATGCACTGTCAAAAGGAGAGGCATACGGCTTCGACATCATGGAGCGCACGGGTCTCCCGAGCGGGACCGTCTACCCGATGCTACGGCGCTTCGAGCATGTGGGATTGGTTTCGTCTGGGTGGGAGACTCCAGAGGAAGCCTTTGCGGATCGCCGGCCGCAGCGCAGAAACTACCAGTTGACCGACGAAGGCTTTCGGGCTTTGGCGCGTGCGGCAGAGCGGTATCGCAAGCAGCTGGAAGTCTTCGACGTCGCTGATCCTGAAACCCGACCCGCTCGCTGACGCATGCCGAACAGACGTAAATCGAAGATGCGACTCCCGTTGGTATACCACCTGCTCGTCTCTTGGATGCGGTTTGTGGAGCGTATCGTGCCGGACGCGGATCCAGTTCGGTGGTGCGCCGAGTGGGACGGTGAGTTGTGGTACGGCGTCGCCGCAAGAATGGGAACGGCTCAGATTCGGACGGCATTGGTTTTGTGTGCTGGGATGCTCCGCGATGCCCTCGAGCTACGACGTTTGAAGCACTCAAACAGACGGTCGCTGCCCCGTCGTGGAGATGGTATGTTTCGTTCGATTCTTTCCGATGTTCGTTACTGCCTGCGCATGCTACGAAAAGCCCCGGGTTTCACGGCCATCGTTACAATCACGCTCGCCCTCGGCATCGGGGCGACGACCGCGATCTTCAGCCTGGTAAGCGCGCTGCTCTTGAACCCTCTACCGTATCCTGATGCGGATCGCCTGGTGGTACTATGGCAAGGCCGGACCGGGATGGGCATCGACAAGGATTGGCTCTCTCCCGCCCAGTTTTTGGACATCCGTGACGGCAGCGACGTTTTCGAAGACCTGACGTTGTGCGGTGGCAGCACAGCAACGATGACAGGACGTGGTTCGCCGGCAGAACTCGGGTACATTTTCGTCTCGTCATCGTTCTTCGGCATGTTCGGTGGCACGCCGGTTGTGGGACGCCTCGTTGACGAACGAGACGATGCGAGTGGTACGCCAATCGTTGCTGTTTTGACTCACGGCCTGTGGCAGACTGCGTTCGGAGCAGCACCGGACGTGGTGGGCCAGACGATGACGTTGAACGCCAACGACTACGAGATCGTCGGCGTTCTGTCGCCGGACTTCCTGCTCGACAATGAGGTGTTCCCCACCGTCGGTGCGGTCGGACACCTTGATGTTCTGTTGTCTCCGCTATTCTCAGAACAGCAGATGGTGGACCAACGAGGCAACGAAAACTGGAACGTGTTTGGAAGGATGAAGCCTGGTGTTTCGATCGAGCAGGTGCAGGCAAGCATGGATCTCGTCGCGGAACGCATCACAGAATCGTACGAGGAACCGGGCAACGGCTTCTTCATTCGCGCGGTGCCCCTACTCGAAGAGGTAGTGGGGCACGTCGTACACCAGGGGCTCGTCGTTCTGCTCGCGTCGGTTGGTGTGCTGCTGCTGATCGCATGCGGCAATGTTGCCAACCTGTTGCTGTCGCGCTCGAACAGACGGCAGAACGAACTGGGTGTCCGTGTAGCTGTCGGTGCAGGGAGAGCCCGGCTCATCCGTCAATTGTTGACGGAGAGTGTCTTCCTCGCTTTGCTCGGTGGAAGTCTGGGGGTAGGACTGGCTGTAGGTGCGGTGGCATACTTGAGGCGTGTTGGCGAGCAAAGCCTGCCTCGCCTGGCCGAGATCGGCGTTCACGGGAACGTGCTCGCGTTCGCGACACTCATCACGTTGGCAACGACGATCGTGTTCGGCCTGCTACCGGCGCTACGCCTGTCAGGCATCAACGTCGTTGACGTGATCAAGAGCGGCGGCCGCGGCACTCTTGGCGGTAGTGTCGTGTGGTCGCGTTTCAACCTGTCGAGCGGGCTAATCGTGGCGGAGATCGGACTATCATTGGTCCTATTGATTGGGGCAGGCTTACTGACGCGCAGCATGGTTGCACTGCAGCGAGTCGACCCCGGATTCACCGCCGAGCAAACGCTGACATTCCGGTATTCGCTGAACGGCGAACCCTATGACGAGGCAACGCAACGCGCAGCTTTCATCACCGAACTCGAGGAACGACTCGTCTCCCTGCCCGGCGTGCATTCGGTTGGAGGGACCACGGTATTACCGTTCGCCCCTAGCGTGTCATGGGGGGGGGTTGCAGTCGAGGGGTACGTACCACCGGCTGGCGAAGACGAATCCGTCATCGCCGATAGCAAAGTTGTCACGCCAGGGTACTTCCGCACGATGCGTATCCCGGTCCTGCGGGGTAGGACTTTTGACGAACGCGACCGTAGTGACGGCCT
>JBDGYW010001075.1:0-2671 GCA_039588935.1 Gemmatimonadota bacterium
AATCTCACTGCGTTCGAGACGTTTTTCGCCGAAAAGCGACCGTTCTTCGTGGAGGGCACGAATCTGTTCCAATTCGGCCTGGCTCCCGCGGCGCGCAGGCATGGAGGTTTTGGTCGTGGGGGGTCGGAAGGCCTGGTGTATACCCGGCGAATCGGTCGGTCGCCACAGGTGTCCCCCGACACGGATGGCGGATACGCCGCTGCCCTCGACCAGACAACGATTCTCGGTGCCTCCAAGCTCACAGGACAACTCGGCGGTGGTTGGGCGTTGGGTCTCATGCAGGCGGTGACCGATAAAGAACAGGCAAGAATCGTCGACTCCGTTGGTGTTGATGGCCATTCGCCGGTCGAGCCGCTCACGAGCTACACGGCGGTCCGAGTGGAGCGCAATGCAATGCGCGGGCGCCTTGCCTACGGAGCTATTGGAACCGCCACTGCGCGTCGTATGGATGAACCAGCTTTCAACAACTTGCACAGCCGCGCCTATTCCGGTGGTGCCGATCTCAACCTCAGGCTTGGCAACGACAAATACGAATTCGGCACGGCGTTGATGGGATCTCGTGTGGAAGGGTCCGAGGATGCGATACTCAGGACGCAGCGCAACTCGAGACACTACTTCCAGCGTCCCGACCAGACTGAAATATCAGTCGACACAGCACGGACCTCTTTGAGCGGATACAGCGCATACTTGCGTGTTGCGAAGGTGGTTGGTGTGTTCACCTGGGAAGCTCGAGGCGCAACGCGAAGCCCGGGTTTTGAAATCAACGATTTTGGATACATGCGGCAGACGGGTTACCACTCACAGCGGCTCCAGATGCGAGTGCGTCAGCTCCGACCGGGCAGGCTGTTCCGTCAGCTCACCTGGCAAGTGCAGGAGGATGGTGAGTTCTCCCATGCTTGGGAACGCACGAAGACGAACATCCAGAGTTCCGTGAACGCAGACTTCCTCAATTATTGGAACTTGAGCATTACAGGTGAGCGTTCATTGTCTGCTCTGTCCACCACACTTCTCCGTGGTGGCGCGGCGTTGCTTCAACCTGGGAATTGGAGAGGCTCTTTGCGGGGACGCACCGATTGGCAGCGCCCCTATTGGCTCAATTGGGGTGTGAGCCATCGAGTGGAAGATGTCTCCGATGCGAAGACCACAACCATCGATGGGTCCATTAACATTCGACCTCCGGGGAGTTTTTCGGCGAGCATACGTGGTCGCCTGAACTGGTCGACGTCGGACCGTCAGTATCTACGCGGGTTTACAGTTGGTGACTCACTCCACTATCTGTTCGGCCGTATCGACCGACGTGAGCTTTCTACCACGGTTAGATTCGACGTGGCGCTCACATCGCGTATGTCTTTTGAGCTGTACGCTCAGCCGTTCCTATCGGCAGGAAAATACGCCTCTTTCCGCCTCGTCGCGGATCCGCGAGCGGATGTTTACTTCGATAGGTTCGATCCGCTCGAGGTTGACCGGCTCGTGAGACCCGGTGACGGCGAGACTGTCGAAATCGATGTGAACCGCGATGCAGCGGTTGATCTCAATATGAGCGACCCCGACTTTCGGGTGGTCTCCCTCAGGACGAACGCCGTACTAAGGTGGGAGTTCAATCCAGGATCGACTCTCTTTTTAGTCTGGCAGCAGAGCAGGCGGGACTATACGCAAGACGGTGCACTGAACTTCGGTGATGCGTTCGGGGATGTCTTCACGACGCCTGGTACGAACGTATTGGCGATGAAAGTGGCGTACTGGCTGGGTAGCTGAGGTAGGGCAACTTCCCGACATCTCAATGTGATAGGACTCCGCGGCTCCGGTCAGAAATGGCCGGAGCCGCGTTTGTTTTTCGTTACGGATTTGCTGGCCGGCGCTGGATCCTCGGTAGTCGACGCACCCTGCGGTCCAATGGGCGCCGCAGCCTGGTGGGTGTTCTGCGCATTCCACGCCGAGGCATCAACCGAGTTCTTGGCAAGACACGCGGCGCGACGCGCGCATTGGTACGGATTCCACGTGCAAGCCTTCGCTGCTGTTCTCGAGTCAGGAGCGAACGCACGTCTCTGCCCAATCTTCTTTCTGCGCGAGCCAGATCGAGGTCTGGATGATCGTATTTCTCGACAACCTCGGCCAGCATATCGCGAGTGGGTCGTTCAGCACTGTCACGAAGGGCGCGCAGCTCTTCCCGCATCCTCTCCGCTCGGGCCAATGCGTCTTGGTTCTCGCTGCGGTAGCTCTCAGCAAGGTTCTGCACGTGCCCACGCTGTTCTTCGGTGAGTTCGAGCCGTTCGGCGAAGCGGTCCAACGCGCTGTCCCCGAGTACTAATGCTCCAAACCGTGTCCCCGCGCGCTGTCTCGATTCGGCAACTCGTGGCACGGTGCGCCGGTTGCCCCGCACGCCACGCTGTGCGGTGGTGACGCTTGCCATGGTCACCGACAACACCATAGTCAGTACAGCCAATCTCGCGGCTCTCATGAGTTCCTCCGTCGTCCGTCTACCGGTCCAGTCAATCCTCTCCTATCGATAGACGCATCGAGTCGTCAGATATTAACGGTCGACGGTAGAGTCCGCAGGTGGTGCAGAGGCGCAGACTACCGTCCGTCTCCAATTGGAGTTCCTGGAGGAGCCGGCAGCGGTTCGCTGCGCTCTGTTGCATCGAACTGTCGGCTCATGAACCGCCTGATTTCC
>JBDGYW010001076.1:0-2666 GCA_039588935.1 Gemmatimonadota bacterium
TTCCATCGACACCGATGGTCCAGATGTCGCGTTGCCCACCGCTACGGAGGTTCCAGTAGGCAATACGGTGGCCGTTAGGAGAAGCATCGGGCTGTACAGCGTCGTCCTGGGTGACCTGCCGACGCTTTCCGCTATCCACCTCGATGGACCAGATTGTGCTGAAGCCAGCGCGGTTATAGGGCAAATTTATCATCTTAGTGGCGTAGAATATTTCCTTTCCATCATGGGACCAACATGGATTGAAGGCGTTGTCAGCGAGCTTTCGCTGAGCCTCGCCTGTTGCGCCCATTACATAGAGTCCGGGTGGATTCTCCATGGACATATAAGCAATCTTTTCCCCGTCGGGCGAAAACGCCGGCCATCGTTCGTCATGCTTTGAATCGGCGGTGAGGTTTATTGGGCGATCTCCGCCAACTCTACGCAAGTAGATGTCTGCGTTGCCTGCAGCATCACTTATGTACGCGACGAATCTACCGTCCGGGGATATGGTCGGTTCCCCCTCGATGCCAGGCTTATCGGTTAGCTGTGATACCGATACTTTAGCTGCGGGCTTGGGGAAGTCATTGGGTGGTTTTGGCGAGGTGGATAGACGCACGGCGGCCAGGACGATCAGAACCATCAGGATTGCGGCGGCAATGCCCAAGAACCAGCGGCGCTTGGAGGTTGGGCGCGGTTTGGCCGGGATCGGTTGTTTGTCGAGATCGGCCAGGGCTTTTTGCACGTTGGCGGCGGTGGACGGGCGTTGTTTGGGATCTTTGGAGAGCATGCGCATTATCAGGCGCTCGGTGTCCGGGGAGATCTGGATGCCGGTAATTGGGGGTGGTGGTTCGTTGACATGCTTCATCAGGACGCCGACCGGGGTGTCGGATTTGAAGGGCAGGCCGCCGGAGAGGCAGTGGTAGGCCAGGATGCCCAGGCAGTAGACGTCGGTGGTAGCGTCGATGGGCTCGCCCTGCGCCTGCTCGGGAGACATGTAGGCCGGCGTACCGATTACGGCGCCGGTGGCGGTCTGCATGGGGTTGGCGGCCACCTTGGCGATACCGAAGTCCAAGACCTTCACCACTTCTTGGCCGCTGACCTGGTCGACGAAGATGTTTGCGGGCTTGAGGTCGCGGTGGATTATGCCGTTCTGGTGCGCCTCGGCCAATGAGTCGGCCACCTGGCGGATGATCGAGAGGGTGCGCTTTTCGTCCAGGGGGCCTTGCTCGAGGAGCTTGTCCAGCGGTTGGCCGTGCAGGAGTTCCATTACCAGGTACAGGCGCCCGTCCTCGGTTTTACCGAAGTCGTAGAGCTTAACCGTATTGGGGTGGCGGAGGCTGGAGACGATCTTGGCCTCGTTCTGGAAGCGCTCGAAGGCGCCGGCGGACAGGGTGGCGGGGATGGTTTCCGGGTTGATCACCTTCACGGCCACGTCGCGTTCGACGGAAAGCTGGCGGGCGCGGTAGACTATGCCCATGCTGCCCTTGCCGATGGGCTCGATGATTTCGTAGCGGCCGTCGAGGGTCTGGCCGATTAGGGGATCGTCGGTCATGCCTACTCCACCTGCAACAACCAGATGTCTGACGTAACGCGTACGGTCGTGAAGAATATCTCGCTGTCATCGGCGGAGATCGTCAGGCCGGCTATGCTGGTTCCCTTGGGCATTTGAAGAAGATCGCGTTGGCGCTTGGTTTCTCTGTCAATCAATAACAGTCTGCCTTTTTTCGAAAGGAGCACTCTCTTGCTGTCGCTGAGCCAAATCGGAGATCCGCCTTCCTCGGCGATCTTTTCGGCTTTTTGCTCCTTGAACGAGTATATGTACGCATCGGCCCTTTGTTCCTCGGTGCCGACAGCACCGGCAAGCAAAAGGCCGTCGGGAGACCAGGCTGAGGGCCATATGTGTCCGGACGGTGTGTTTGCTCCCGGTAGTTTAGTCAAGCTCGTCACTGGTTCGTCCTCTGGAACGTCGAAGACATATGTTCCACTATCTTTCATCCCAACGGCTATTTGTTTTCCGTCGGGCGACCAGACGGCGCAGGCAACACTGCCCCTCGCGTCGGTAAGTTGCTTCTTTCCTGTCCCGTCGATATTCACCGACCATGCGTCGAAGTGGCCGCCACAGTTCGAATGAAAGGCCACCCGTTTTCCGTCTGGAGAGAATTTAGGCCAACGATCAAAGTACTTGTCTTTTGTGAGCATGCGACGGTTCCTGCCGTCTCTTTCTATGAGGGCGATGTCGTCGAGTGGGTTGGTAGAATACGCGAGAAGCGTTCCGTCGGATGAAAGATCTAGAGAGTACATATAGCGGGAAGTGTTTAGAATCTCCACCGGATCGCCTTTCAGCACTTCCTTTTCAGCATTGAACCCCACCTGCTTGATTGCTGATCTGGTATCCAGGTTGTTGTATGCCATCAAGCCGCTCTTGGAGATGGCCAGATCGTACATCTTTGCAGAGCCACTGGTGAGCTGCTCAAGGGTTCCGCGGAGTTGTCCGCTGGCTTCGTCTATAGGCACACGCCACAAGTTCAGGGTGCCCGAGCGATCGCTAAGAAAGTAGAGGTAGTCGCCTGATGGTGACCAGACCGGGTTGTAGTCCATCGGCACGTCCTGCGTCACGGCGACCGGATTCCTTCCATCGACGCCGATGGTCCAGATGTCGCGCTGACCGCCGCTGACGGCCCAGTAAG
>JBDGYW010001077.1:0-2665 GCA_039588935.1 Gemmatimonadota bacterium
AGGGCCTTTGCGGCCTCGTCCGTTACGGCGTCCTCCCTACCCTCAAAGCCTCGCCAGGTACGTAAGCTTGGCCACCAGTCCCCTGTTCGAAAGGTCCCACAGCTCATCCTCCACCCCTCGCCTTTCGGTCAGCACGATGAAGAGATCGCTACCGGGCCGGTGAATGAAGTTCAGCCGGAGGTTGGCAGAGATGTCTTTGTCCAGGCTGTTGTACTGGAGCAGCGCGTTGGTGGTGAGCTTGGTGGAAAACGCGTAACCGAATCGCAGTGACGTGAGGTTGGACGTGAACTCGCCATTGGGCACATCGACTCGGTTCCACTGATAGGCAAGTTCCATCGACACTTGTGGGCTGGGCGACGCCGACAGGCCGACTTCTGCCGACCAATGGGATCCGCCAAAAAACTGCGACCAGCCGCCCCGAAGCTCCCCCACAACAACCCGGTGCCGGCTACTGTTCAGGAAGACTCGAACCTCCGCTTCATCGAACCGCCCGATCTCGATGGGGATGGAGTCGGCCAACACGAAGCCTTCATCCAACTGGGTCTCCCCAAGGTTAGCCATAACGCCGATACTCTCTCCGGACTCGAATTCGGGGCGGAAAAAAAAACCTGCTTCCCAATCCTGCATCCTCCCATCTGTGGTGGAGATGTACTCCACCTCAACATCACTGTCGATGACCCGGATCCCCCATCTGCCAGGTCGGGGGGCGAGACGGAACTCTGCACCGGTCTGGCGAACATCGGTCCGCGTGATGAAGCCCATGTCCGCCTGGGCATCGAGTCCGATGGTCAGATGTTTGAATGAAGCACCCACGAGATCCGTCGAATAATCCACGGCCACTGAATACGCGTGGTCTTCCCCACCGTCCCCACTGGTGAAACTGCGGTTGTAGAATCCCTTCACATTCAGAGTCGGCCGCAGCCAGAACGAGCCACCCACTGCAGCAACGGTGTTCGACCGATCTCCATCGCGCCGGTCAGTGACCATCCAACCCAGGAAGTTGTTCTCGCCAATGTCCCGTTTCATCCGCGCAACAGAGTAGCTGGCTCTCGGTGTGTCCCCTTCCTCCGCGGTTATGACGTTCAACACACCCACAGTCTGTCCTCCGACCCTTCCAGTGAGGCGCGCACCTCCAAGAATCGGGATGGCCCCGTCCTGACCGATCCCGATGCGACGGGAGAAGAACTGCTGGTACGGCGGAGGGCCGAACCCACCGTCGAACCCCACGTCAAAGATCCCGGCGTTCTCGAGGAAGAAATCTCGTTTCTCCGGGTAAAAGAGTGAGAACCTCGTGAGGTTCACCTGCTCGTCGTCCACCTCAACCTGAGCAAAGTCGGTGTTCAGCGTCAGATCGAGGACCAGGCCCGGCAGCAATTCCGACTTCACGTCCAGACCAACCTCGGTCTGACGTTGGATTGGCGTCTCGCCGATTTCATCCAGTTCCTGCCGAGTCCCTCCCAAGACGAACGGCTTCATTTCGACGTTGATGCCGTACCTCGGGAGGTTCTCCAACCCGGTAACGTGCCCGGCACGGCTCACCCGCTGAAACCCTTCGTTGTCCCGAGACCAGGATTGCCAGAGCACCGTTTCATTCTTGCGCCTGATGGTCCTGACCACGTTGAAACCCCAGGGTTCCCCCTCGGCGTCTTCCGGGTACCTGAGAGTTCTCAGTGGAATCGCGAATTCCGCCGACCAACCCTCTCCGTTCCTCGTGGCTCCCACCTCCCAGACCGCCCGCCAATCCACATTGAGCTCGCCTCCCTCATCCGTAATGAGCGCTTCGAATTCCGCGCCATTGGGGTTCGTGGCGAACACGAAGGCGTTGCGACTGTCGTGAAACGTATCGAAGAGAATGGCCACGGCATCGTCGCCGGCAAACTGGACCTCGCCGTGGTGGTTCTCCATGATGCGGTCTCTTCTGAGAATTCGACTCACGATTCGGTTCGGCTCGCGGTCGAAGGCCATCACCGCTACGTAGATGTTCTCGGCGTCGACAGCGATCCTGACTTCCGTTGCTTCAGTGGCGGGGGCCCCTTCATCGGGCTCCTGCTGCCGCAATTCTCGGACAACTGGAGCCAGCTGCCAGAATCCTTCCAAAAGCGCACCATCGAGGCGAAGCGTTTCTGTCTGGGCACTGGTCAACCGGAGAGCCTGAGTCTCGTCAGGCTCGGTCCGCTGACCCGATACGAAATTGGTGTTGGATATTATCGTTAGAGCAACAGCAAACAGCGTGTTTCTCATTGGCTTCCCGCGGGCAGTAGAGGTCGATGCCGGTATTCAATGGCCAACGAAGCCACTTAACAAACTCTACGGGCGAGTGTTCCCCATCGTTGAGGTGCCGAACATCTGCGGCAGACCGGATCCAAAGATGCGCAGTAGAACGAGTGTCCATTTGCGACCGCTCACTCCCTGGTTCGTCGTAGACTGCTGATCAAACGGGCTGGTCCGACAACGATTCGCTTCAGAGCGATGTTACCGCATTCTTGGCAACCGCGTGGGCCGCTAACTTGATGAAAGCACTCCTTGTACGAGAGACCGTCGAAGTGGAAAACTGTTAAAAGACGCGATGCTGGAACGGAACGAGCCGGATGAGAGCCTTCACATGTGCAGGTATTTGCCAAGAGGTGAACTTTATTAGGCAAAGAAAGTCCCGAACACGAAGACC
>JBDGYW010001078.1:0-2663 GCA_039588935.1 Gemmatimonadota bacterium
CTACCGTGCAGAGCTCGCTCTTTGAGGGGCCAGAGCGCGCCCTGGCGGCGGCTGAGGAAGCACAGGATGAAAAAGAGGCTATACAGATGGCCATAGGCTTTGAGAAGGAAACCCTGCTGTTCTTTTACAACCTGCGCGACCTGGTGACCGACCGCGATCAAAAGACCATCGATCGGATCATCGCAGAGGAGAAATCGCACGTGCGGCGGCTAGCCGGAATGTTGTGAACCGTACGAGTTGTCGCGACCAGCGCCCCGTATCACCGTGATGCGGGGCGTTTTACTTGGGTTGGGGCAGCGAAACGACCGGGCGGTTCATCCGTTCACAGTATGAGGAGCACAAGATGATCAAATCAGACGTCGCTTTGGGACCCCCGTATCACCTTCAGGCGTTTCGGACAGCCCAGTGCCGTGTGAAGGGCCGCTATGCGTATCGCAACTATGCCAAGGACCCCTGACTGTGTAATCATCACGGATCTGGGACATCTGAAGACGTTCCAGTCCGTGCATTAACAACTTGATAGAACTGCTCATCGACTTGGGACAACGCCCGTGTCGGGTCGCGGTGCAACCGCGTGAGCCAACGATGCGGCTCCTCGCTTTCTTCTTGCCGACGCCGTTCAGACCAGTATGTGTCTGGAGACACCGACTGAAGCAAGGGCAGGACTTGCTCGTCGTCTAGCGCCAGGAGTGCGATTGCTCCCGGCCCAAAGATGCGTATGGGTGACGTCTCTTTGCGCCCACTGATTCGTCGCTGGCTACGACGGAGCGTGCCAAAGGTGCTCTCCAAATCCAGGTTGCTCCGCGGCAGTCCCGGAATATCATAGCAGTGCACATTCTGTATGCGGCAACCAGGACTTGCGCATTGCGCGCCACCTGCGGGCCAGTCGTCGCGCAAGCGGACACGTCTTGGGTGGCTGCACCAGGTCCGAGAACATCTTGTCTAGTTCCTGCCGTACGGTCTCGCTATCTGACCTGGGCGTGTCGGTCTCTGATGCGTCTGGCTTTGGACTCGGTCGATGCGCTTGGGCCAGGTAGCGTTCAACTTTTACCAGAAAGGCATGCGTCTGGCGAACTTGATCAGCTTGAGAGGCTGCTGACCGCAATGCGCTTCGCACGCGTTCGTGCAGTTGATCCAGATAGGCGTCCGCTCCACGCTGCATACGCCGTTCCTGCAGATGGAGGTCGATGCCGACCAGTTGGTCATAGCCGCGCAGGCCACCACACTGGAAAGGCTTGCGACTGGAGCGATTGAGTGCATCTCGGATGGCCCGGCGATAGTATCCATAGTAGTGCTGCAACACGGCAGCTGCGCCGCGTACGTTCGTCACGACAGACTCAGGAAAGAGTAGGTGCGCAAAGTGTGATCCGCGAACCTTGTGCTCGACCTGTGGAGTATCAAGGGTCCCTTTTTTCCCCCGCCGTGTCCTGTTCGGGCACGAGCTGTTCGATCTGCGCGGCGGCTGCTTCTGGTTCCAGTTCGGGCACACGCGGGAGGGACCCGAGACGATCGCGCACGGTCTGTCGTAAGGATTGGTCGGCACGATGAACCGGACTCGACAGGTTCTTCATGAAATGCATCTGGCACAGCTGGTGTGGTGCTTGTGGCCATACGGCTCTCATCGCCCCCACCAAGGCCTTCTCTTTGTCGGACAGGAGGGCCAACACCGGCAAATCATCGATCAGGTCACGACATCCGGTCAGCCAATCGCTCAGATGTGTCTCGTCTGCCTGGTCGATGAGCATCCCACCGATGGGGGTCCCGCTGAACACTTCCCACAGAACGTACAACTGCGGACCAGCACCATCTGGCGACAGCCCATCGGCCATCAGGATCAGACCGCCGTGTTGATGCGCTGCCGCAGTAACACGCTTGCGACGATGCGGCCACGTGCCTGCAACCAGGGCCAGGAACAAGCGATAGAGCCGCCCGACGGTGGAGTCATTGATCGCGACCCCTTGTTCGTTCAGCAAGGCCCGAATCTCGGTGAACTGCTTGTGTTCGCGCTCATGCTTGATGCCCACGAAGGCGATCACATCCAAGCCATAGGTACTGTAAGGTGGACTCACCCGCAAGTGTCCACCGGCGTGAAAGTGTGTCCCGTACGCGTCGCACTCGGGATTCGGGCAGACCCGGCTGTAGGCCACGACATAGAACTCACCAGCAAGCGTTTGCACGGTCTTGTTCGAATGTGTGGAGCAGCCCTGTGCACTGAGCCGCTCACCACAGTGTGGACAGCTTTCCAGTTCACATGTGTAGGTCAATCGTTCGGCGTTCGGATTGTGTCTCTTGGGTCGTCTTCCAACGGCCATTGGGTTCACCTCCTGTCGAGATGTCCCCAATTATGCACCATAACTGAGTTTGGCGCCAATTACACAGTCAGGGCCAAGGACCGCGATCACCTGTACTATGTCTATATCTTTGTTCTCAAGGGCAATGGCGTGACTGCTCTTGTGGACACTGGCCTGGAAAGTGTGGCAGAGATGAACCACGGGGCAGGCTTTTTGCTGACTGAACTTGTGAGTCAGCAGCCTGACGAAGACACGGCATCTATTCTCAAGCGCGCAGCGATCACGGGAGATCAGGTGGACTATGTCCTTCTGACTCACTGCCACTACGACCATTGTTCCCAGCTACCGATGTTTCCCAACGCCAGGATAGTC
>JBDGYW010001079.1:0-2663 GCA_039588935.1 Gemmatimonadota bacterium
GTTTGAGCTTCCAGTTCTTCGCCCGGTGATGTTCGTCAAGCAAGTCCGGCCCCGTCAGAATGAACCCCGCCTCGTTCCGCTCGACCACGTCGGCAACGATGTCGGAATGCGGAACGGCGCCAATAAAGACGAACATCGCGTCCGCGGACACTTCTTCAGTTTCACCTGTCTCACGGTTCTTTAGCGTGACGGCCTCGAGTCGTTCCTCGCCGTGCACCGCGTCGATTTCGGTCTGCAGTAAAACCTCGATGTTCTGGATAGAGTTGATCTGGTCGATCAGGTACTGCGACATGCTGTCTTCCAGACGATCACCACGTTTCACCAATGTGACCTGGCCGGCGTACCTCGAGAGGAACACCGCACCCTGTCCGGCCGAGTTGGCGCCACCGATGACCAGCACGTGCCCGCCCTCGTAATGTTTCGCCTCTGTGATTGCGGCGCCGTAGTACACCGAGACGCCCATCAGCGAGTCGATCCCCGGCACGTCGGGTTTGCGGAGTGTCATCCCCGCGGCAATCACTAGAGCATGGCTACTCAACTCGGTGCCATCGCCGAGCGTGACGATGCGGTAGGAATCTTCGACCCTCACCTTTCTGACTTCCTGTGCGGTCAGGATCTCCGCACCAAGTCGCACGGCCTGGGCGGTCGCCCGCCTGGCCAGGTCCACCCCACTCACACCCTGAGGGAATCCAAGGTAGTTCTCGATCCGGGCGCTGGTGCCTGCCTGCCCTCCGGTGGCTTCCTTTTCGATTACGACTGTGCGCAAGCCTTCGGAGGCACCGTATACCGCCGCTGCCAGCCCCGCTGGCCCCGCGCCTATTATGATCAAGTCATAGAAGGGCCGCTCCGCCTGCGTGTGCAATCCCACCTTCTCGGCTAGCGCCTTAAAATCGGGATCCGCAAGCTTGCTGCCGTCGCGGAAGAGCACCAACGGAAGCCGGCGCTGGTCTTCATCAACGGACTCCACCAACTCTCTGGCTTCAGCGTCCTTTTCTACGTCCAGCCACTGGTACGGTATCTGGTTGCGGGCAAGCAGGTCTTTCACAGTGTGACAACTCGCCGACCACTGCGTTCCCACCACCCGAATCCCGTCATAAGGAACGGGCACAGTAGCCTGCCAATCGCTCAGCAGATCATCGAGCACCGGATACAGATTCATCTCCGGCGGATCCCACGGCTTCATGAGATAGTGGTCCAGACCGATCCTGTTGATGCTCGAGATCGCTGCGTCGGTATCTGCGTATGCCGTGAGCAGCACTTTGCGGGCTTCAGGATAGAGTTTGATGGCTTCCTCGAGAAACTCCGTTCCGCTCATTCCGGGCATACGTTGATCAACCAGGAAGAGTGCAACAGCTGCATTGCGGTGCTTGAACTCTCGCACCGTCTCCAATGCTTCCGTTCCCGAACCGACCTTAACGACACGATAGTCGTTGTGATAATGCGCCCTCAGATCACGCTCGATCGCGTTGAGGACCTGAGGCTCGTCATCAACAGTCATCAGAACTGGCTTAGTCAAGGCGATCTTGCTCCTCTGGCTTACGATGATTCGACGGGATAGAACTTTGCTGGCAGTCGAACGGCGAAACAGGTCTTCCCCGGTTCCGAGGTCGCGGAAATCTGCCCCCTGTGTTTCTGCACCACGATGTTGTGGCTGATGTTCAATCCCAGGCCGGTTCCCTCACCGGGCGGCTTGGTCGTGAAGAAGGGATCGAAGATCTTGGTCAACGCACCATCTGGAATCGCCGGCCCGTCGTTTTCGATCTCGACCACCACCCAGGGATCGTCCATGCGCGTGCGCAGCACGAGCGTGCCCTCGCCATCCATGGCGTCGATCGCATTGTCGATGATGTTCGTCCAAACCTGATTCAACTCACTGCCGTAGGCTTGAATCGTTGGCGGGTCTTCGGCGTATTCGCGACGAACGGTGATCCCGGTTTTTAGCTTGTTGTGGAGTATGATCAAAGTGTTGTCCAAACCTGCGTGGACATCCACCGTCTGTACCGGTCCCCGATCCATGTAGGTGTACGTTTTCAATGCCTTGACTATTTCGGAAATGCGTCCGGTGCCGAGACTGAGTTCCGACAGCAGGCTATGAATCGTGTGTGTACAGCCGAGCCAGTCGATGACGATCGAGAACTGACGTGACGTGAAGCTCTCGGCCAGCGTCTCGAGTTCATTCTGATCGTATCCAAGCTTTATGAGGGTCGGCGCGAGTTCCCACGCCTTCTCGACACCTCGTTCTCCCAGCCAGCCCTCGAGTTCCGACTCCTTGTCGCTCCGTCCGACAGCACTCAGATCTGCGGGCTGCTTGGCGCGGTCTTTGGCGAGCTGGTCCAACTCCAGGACACGGTCCAGCTGTTCGCTGTCGAGGTTCAACTCGCCGATTTGCAGCAGCGCATCGTGCAGCTGGCGGAACATAGACTGGAGATGCGCCGCACTGCGTTGTGCTGCCGCGGCGGGGTTGTTGAGTTCATGGGCCATGCCGGCGCTGAGCTTGCCCAGAGATGCCATCTTCTCCTGCATGATCAGCTGGTTTTGCATCTCCTGAAGCCGGTCCAGTGTTTGTTCCAGGACCTCGTTCTTCTTCTTCAACTCGAGTGTGCTGGCGCGCAACGCCTGCTCGCTGAGGCGGAGGGTTTCTTCAGCCTGTTTGCGTTCTCTGA
>JBDGYW010001080.1:0-2662 GCA_039588935.1 Gemmatimonadota bacterium
ATTTTTCCTGTACATGTCCCACTACGCCGTGCACGCGCCCTTCAACTCCGATCCGCGTTTTGCGGGCCGTTACCGTGGCAGAGGGAAGAGGGCGGCCGCGCAGGCCTACGCCACCCTCATCGAGGGCATGGACAAATCGCTGGGTGACCTGATGGATCATCTGGAGGCGAAGGGCGTCGCGGAGAACACGCTCATCTTGTTCCTGGGCGACAATGGTGGGGACGCTCCGCTGGGCATGGATGATGTTGCCTCCAGCGCTCCCCTTCGCGGCCGCAAGGGCGGCAAGTGGGAAGGCGGCATGCGCGTGCCCTTCATTGCCGCCTGGGGCAAACCCGATGCGAACAACAAGTGGCAGAGGAAACTGGCGATCCCCGCCAACAGCATCCGCCGGGAGATCGGGGCCTGTTACGACCTTTTCCCAACGATTCTCGATCTTGTCGATGTTCCCGTTCCCGCGGACCACCCGGTTGATGGTCGGAATCTCAGGCGACTGCTGATTGGGCAATCGGATCCTGAACGTCGGAACGGATTCCTCAACCACTACCCCCATCCGCGTCGCGGACAGAGCCACTTCTTCACCACCTGGCGCAAGGGGAATTGGAAGTTGATCTATGAATACCTGAAACAGGGCGACCAGCGCTACGCGCTCTACGACCTCGCGAGTGACCCGAGCGAATCGCAGAATCGCGCGACGAAGAACCCCGAACAACTCAGGACCATGATGCAGGGCATGGTGCGAGAGCTGAAATCCATGGATGCGGTGTGCCCGGTGAAAGACGGGCAGCCGCTGGAACCAGTCATTCCGCAAGAGAAGAAGCCATGATATCTGTGCAAGAACAACTGGCTCCGTCGTTCGTCTCTCACGGTAGTTTGCTGGGGGCAACCCTGGTCGTCACACTCAGATTGCAGCGATAGACCTCTCATGCACAACACAGACGCGATTGTTGTATTGATTGCGGTGCTTGGTTTCGGCTCATGCTCCGAAGCCGCGCAGTCTCCGGCGAAGGCGGATTTCTACGTTTCCGTCGATGGGAACGATCGCTGGTCAGGAACCCTGCCTGTTGGCAACGCTCAGTCTTCAGATGGGCCATTCGCCACATTGGCTCGCGCGCGAGACGCTGTTCGAGCGTTGAAGCGAAACTCGTCCGATCGAGACGTGCTGGTGCTCATTCGCAAAGGGCTGTACCGGCTGGAAAAGACGGTGGTGTTCGGGCGGGAGGACTCAGGGAAAGGTGACTGCAGTGTCACCTATGCGGCCTGGCCCGGCGAGAGGCCGGTCTTCAGTGCCGGTCGACCGATCACAGGTTGGAAGAGGATTGCTGGCGGCGTTGCAGGCCTGCCGAAAAAGGCATCAGGGAACGTTTGGGTGACGGACGTTCCACATCGCTTCTTCACACTTTATGACGCCGATGGGCTGTTGCCCCGCGCACGGTCGGCAGGATTCATTCCGCTGCCGGGTGGGAAGAAGGACGTTCTCCGCTTTCCTGACGAGAGGCTGAAGAACTGGCCAAACCTCGAGGATGTGGAGATCGTCGTTCGTCCGCATCACGCCTGGATTGTGAATATCCTGCCGCTGGCGTGGGTCGATGAGGAGAATCAGATCGCCCGTACGGCTGTCGATGGAACATACGCGCTGAGTCCCCTCCATTTCCTGAAAGACACCGAGTCGTGCTGGGTCGAGAATGTGCTCGATGGACTGGACGAACCGGGTGAGTGGGTGCTGGATTCAGAGGCGGGCAAGCTCTACTTGTGGCCCCGCGATGGACAGGCTCCCCAGGGTGTCGTGGCGCCCAGGCTGCGAGAGCTGATACGAGTCGAGGGCGCCATCGACAAGAACGGGCCAAAGGACGAACCAGTCCGGAATCTCTGCTTCCGCGGTCTGAGCTTCATGCACGGGGACCGCTATCGGGTGACCAATGACGATGCGGGCCTGCAACACGACTGGGAGATGCACGACCGTGACAGCGCCCTGGTTCGTCTTCGCGGCGCGGAGAACTGCACCATCGAGCGATGTCGTTTTGCTCACAGTGGAGGCGGCGCCATTCGCGTGGACCTGTACGGGCAGCGGAACAGGATCTTCGGCAACCAGATCGGTCACATCGGAGGAACCGGCATCCTGCTCTGTGGCTACGGTCCCGGAACAAAGGACGTCAACAAGAGCAATCTCGTTGATAACAACCACATCCACCATACGGGCAGGATCTACTCGCATTCGCCAGGCATCATGGTCTGGCAGAGCGGCGAGAACCGCGTGGCCAACAACCTGATCCACCATACGCCCTACTCGGGAATGATCATCTCAGGATGCATGACGCATTTCTTTGCCAGGCCAGATAACCGGGAGCTTGTTCGAACAATCCGGTGGCATGAGATCGACGGGGACAGGGGGCCGCGAAAACTAGAGCAGATTCGCCCGTACCTGCACACGCACCACAACGCAATCGAACACAACGAGATTCACCATGTGATGGAAGAACTGGGCGACGGGAACGGTATCTACATCCGCGGCGCTGGCGCGGGGAACGTGATCCGCCGCAACTACGTGCATCACCTTGTCGCACCGATGAAGATGCAGGCGGCGATCCGCACGGATGGAGGACAACGGGACACACTCATCGCCGAGAATCTGATCTACAAATGCGTCGCGCAGGGGATCATTCTG
>JBDGYW010001081.1:0-2660 GCA_039588935.1 Gemmatimonadota bacterium
CATCGGCAGAGCGCGCCGCCAAAGTCTTGAGGGAATGCTTGATCCTGGGCGGAGTAGTCGATCGGGAGACGAACATCGCCGTAACGTCCACCCTGATAACCGACCCAACCGGCTGCATCTCTTGAGTGCATCGGGGGGACAGGTGATGCTGCGGAAAAGATGAATGCCCGGCTCTTGTTCGGTCCTGGTCCAGCCGGTCATTTCTGGCAGGTTTCATGTTGTTTTTCCGATTTTTGCAGGTAGGATCAGGATAGCTTCGCCGCGTCTTTGTGAATGAAATCGAGACCCACCCGGAGGCGGCGGTGATATCGACCATCCGGAAAGCATTTGTCGTTCTGTCGCTTCTCTGCATCGCGGCGACGACTCAACTCCACAGCGAGGAAGCGGCGGAATTCGCCTGCGACGGTGTGCTCCTGCCACACCAGGTCCCGTCGAGCGACGCCGGCCCGCAATCCGTACTCCAGCAACTCACCTTGCGCTACACCCTCTGGACGCCGCGCGTGGTCGATACCGCCGAGACCAGGACGGTCCTTCTGACCGTGGTTGCCGACGGCAGCCCAACGGTCGTCGTCCTTCTGCCGGAGGGAGGAGGGGCGCCGATACCGCTCTCGCCAGTCGCGCCCGGCATTTTTGAGATCGCCCTGCCGGTCGCAGATCTGCTCGAGGGATACCGGGTGGGAACAGCACATCGGCGGGTCGGCCGCCTTCAGCTCACCGATGGCAGCACCGTGGTCCATGGCGGTGCGCTCACGCTCAATGTGAGGGACGTTACCATCGATGATGCGATCGTCACATCAATCGCACCGGACATACAGGCGAGCGCGCACGTGGTGAACATGCGCCGCGACCAGCCGTGGCTCGGGACCGACTCCCCGATTCCGTTCGACGTGACCCAGAGGTTTTACGGATACTTCGAAGACGATGTCGACTTTCTCGTCCTGGTCGGAAACGTAAGTCCCATTTCCAATCCCTTTTATTCGCCAATCCGAAACGATGTCGATGGCATCGGGCTGTCCCGATTCGACTTCGGTGCGAACGCCGGAAGCCCGGACAGGCTGCAGGGACTCATACACTTTCCCCGGGCGGTCCGGTTCGATCTCTCGGGCCGCACCGCGATGCACGAAATTGCCCACCGCTGGATCAACCATCTGAACGAGGTTCCATTACTGGCGCCGGGGCGATCGCACTGGCCGATCTCCGACTTGGCCTATGGCATGATCGGATTCAGCCTGCCGGACGGCGCCGGAGGGAGCTTCCCGTTCAAATTCAGAGAGACCGACGAAGGCTACTTGATACGCCGGGCGATCCCGGCCGATCGATACCATAGCCTCGAGCTGTATCTCATGGGGCTTCTCGGACCGGAGTCGGTCGATTCGTTTACCGTCTTCATCAATCAGGATCAGCGGGATCAGCTTCACGACGGGGGCATCCTGCAGGGACCGGTTGCGTCTCTCGAGATCGGCGACGTGATCGCCGCCGTCGGGCCGAGGGATCCCTACGCGTCAGCATCACCCGTATCTTTCCACCTCGCCACGATTGTCATGAGTTTGGGCCGACTGCTGACAGCGGACGAGATGTCGTTCTTCGACGCGATGGCGGCACGCGGCGAGAGCCGGCAGCGCCATCGGTCAGAACGGCTCAACACCGATCCACCAACCCGCTCCTTCTATCACGCGACCGGCGGTCGCGCGAATCTCGACACCCGAATCCCCCCACTCAATTAGGATCCTCTGCTCGGAAAGGCCCTAGAAATAACAGGGTTTCCCCTTCCCGCAGGCCCCTCGGCAAGCAATCTTCTGCTTCTCTGCTGAATTTGTGTGATCTTGTTGGGGCCTGTGTACCGCGGAATCTCGAACGGTGTCAATCTCGAGAAATTCCGTTTGGGGCGGACGATCAAGCATCTCTCGACTGCCAACTTGGCGTTCCATATCTGATACTTTTTGCTACATATCAGGGAGCCGCCCGAAGTTCTACCGCCGGATGCGGATCTACGGCATCCCGATCGACTCTGCCCGGGCGCGGCGGCGGAAAGGATGAGGAGGCCGGGCCCACACCCTGCGCGATATCATTGACAGTTCAGGAGTGATCCTGCGTCCTCACAGATGTACCGCATTTCCGTCCCATCCATCATGCATGCGTCGCCGGAATGGAAACCGGTGTGCATAGCGATTACATGATGCGGAGGGCTCGCGTCGATCGCCGGCGCCCCCCTGGTTCCGGAGTTCGCGTAACAGAGATACTCGACCTCGGTCCCCGGAACGCGGGTGTGCCTGACGGTGACCCCGACGGCCGCGATGCTGCAGGGCAGCCTCACCGCACTGTCCTCCCACATGCCGACCCCCTTCTTCAAGTCGATATGCGGGTGCTGAATGAGCCAGAACGCGTCCCCCGGGTTTATCGACCGCGCCGAGGGAATCAGCTCACCCCAATCCGCCTCGGCCGCCCCCGCGAGAGTGAGGAGGGTGTAGTCGAGGCGAGTGGTCTTGCTGACTTTCAGGAGGCTGTCTCCCGCATAGGTCACGAACGTCTGCGGGTTCCGGCTGCTACTGCTGTCGCAATAGTCGGACTGTGAATTGAAGACAGCCTGCAGAGAGCGTACCTGCCCTCTGGACTTGACGCATTCGTTGGTGGTGATCAGCGTGTTCGGAAACTCCCCGTCG
>JBDGYW010001082.1:0-2658 GCA_039588935.1 Gemmatimonadota bacterium
GAGTGTCTCTTCCGAATCGACCGCCACAAGTAGATCAAAGCGGCTCTCTCCCACGTAGACCGGCCTGGCGCCGAGAGCCTCCTCCAACCCCTCCGGCCCCGATACCGGTTTCGCCGGCGTGGCGGGAAACTCCATTTCGACCCACTCGCCGTTTCGCCTGACCGATAGAATTCCGCTCGCGGTGGCGAACCGAATGGGATCCTGTTCGCGTACGGTCCGGGTTTCCCAGAGAACGTGCGCACTTGCCAAGGTTGCGTGACCGCAGAGATCCACCTCTGCACTGGGTGTAAACCATCGAAGTCGGTAGCCCCCCTCCTCCCGGTGCAGAAAAGCAGTTTCGGCAACGTTCATTTCAGCTGCAACATTTTGCATCCATGATTCCTCTCTTGCTTGATCCAGGACGCAGACGCCTGCGGGGTTTCCCTGGAAGGGGCTTTCTGTGAACGAATCCACCTGATGAATCACGATACTCATTTCGATTTCTCCTCCTGGATTTCGAAAACTCCCTCGATCTCCACCGGCACGTTTTTCGGAAGACTCATCACGCCCACCGCGGCGCGGGCGTGCTTGCCCCTTTCCCCAAAGATCTCCACCATCAAGTCGGAGCACCCGTTCATCACAGCTGGCTGTTCTGAAAATCCGGACACCGCGTTTACATATCCGCGAAGCTGGACCACGCGTCGAACATGGTCGAGCGAAGGAAGCGCCGAGCGGACAACTGCGAGGAGAGACAACCCGACCGAACGAGCAAGACGGTTGGCTTGTTCGGTGGATACATCCTCTCCCACCTTCCCTGAGACGGCCACTCCCGCGTCGGAAAGCGGGATCTGCCCGGAGACAAATAGTAGCGTTCCGGAGCGCACATACGGGAGATAACTGCCCACGGGGGGCATGACGCTCGGCAGAGAGAGGCCGAGTTCCTCCAACCGGTGTTCGGTTTTTTGCGTGCTCATGTTCGACTCCTCATCCAAGGGTTTTGACAATGATCCGTTTTGCCTGAGCGATGCGCTTCTCATCCCGTTTGTAGAAGGTCCACTGTTTGATTCTCTTGGCGCGCACGAGCCCCGCGTCAACAAGGAGCTTCATATGCCGGCAGACGGTCGGCTGGCTGACGCGAAGTTTTTGGGCAATGAGAACCCCGCACACCCCGTCTTTGACCAGATCCCCCGCCACCTGCGGCGGGAAATGACGCCGGGGAGCCTTGAGCCACTCCAGGATCTGAAGCCGCTTCGGGCTCGCAATTGCATCCAGTATAGGAACCACAGAATTCATTATTAGCAACTTAGCTAATTCCCTAACTCCTGTCAAGGAGTTCATTTCAATCTCGCCAGAACGGCAGTTCTCCTCTTTACCGCACCTCCCGCATTCGGTACTGGATCGCCTCGGCGACGTGGTGGACCGTGATTCGCTCGTTCTCGTCGAGGTCGGCGATCGTACGAGCCACACGGATCACGTGGGCCCGGCCGCGGGCGCTGATGTGCAACCGCTTCTGGGCGCCGAAGAGGAGTTCCTCCGCATCCGCTTCCATCCGACAATGCGCCCGGAACCTCGACTCCGGAATCAGAGCGTTGCACGCGTCGACGTGGCCGCCCGCATCCAGCGTGTCGTCGGTGACGATTCCGTCGGCGTCAAAACGCCGTCGCTGGATCTCTCGCGTCCGTGTGGCGCGCTCGCGCAGCGAAGCGCTCGACTCGCCAGCACGTTCGCTTCGGAGCGCATCGATATCCACCGGCCGGACGGTGATGTGAATCGAGATCCGGTCCAGGAGCGGGCCCGAGATCTTGCCCAGATACTTTTCGATCTGCTGCGGACTGCACCGGCACTGGTGATCGCTCGACCCCCGGTAACCGCACGGGCACGGGTTCATCGCCGCGACCAGCTGGAACCTCGCGGGAAACGTCACCGCACATTTCGCCCGCGAAATCGTGATCTTTCCGTCCTCGAGCGGTTCGCGCAGCGTCTCCAGGACGTGCCGCTTGAACTCCGGCAGTTCGTCGAGAAATAGCACGCCGTTGTGCGCGAGCGTGACTTCCCCCGGTCGCGGAACCGATCCGCCCCCGATCAGCCCGGCGTCGCTTGCGCTGTGGTGTGGTGCTCGAAACGGGCTGTCCGTCACTACACCACCCCCGTCGAGGAGTCCTACAATGCTGTAGATCATCGTCGTTTCCAGCGCCGCCCGGCTGGACATCGGCGGCAGCAACGTTGCGAATCGCCGCGCGAGCATCGTCTTGCCCGCTCCGGGGGGACCGACCATCAATAGGTGATGACCGCCCGCAGCGGCGACCAGAAGCGCACGCTTGGCCGATTCCTGTCCCCTGACGTCACTCATATCAAGAGCGTCACGGGCGGATCCCGTGGCACACGATGATTTGGGAGGGTCGTCTCGCCGCTTGACCAGACAATCCGTGCCGTCCGTCCCCGGTTCACCGGATCCTCCAAACGGAACCACGGTACTCAGGGCGTCGGTCAACCGCCGGCAGCCGAAAACTTCGATTCCGGACGTCGCCCGCGACTCCTCGAAGTTCAGCGCCGGAACGACCGCGCTTTCGAAACCGCATCTGCGCGCGTGCAACATTACCGGCAGGACTCCCGGCACTTTACGAATGGATCCGTCGAGGGCGAGTTCTCCCAGGAACAGGGTTCGCCGCAACCGATTCT
>JBDGYW010001083.1:0-2656 GCA_039588935.1 Gemmatimonadota bacterium
CAAGGCGCGCAAAGCAATTCGGATGGCGGGTGTAAAAGCCAAGCGTTACCTACAAGGCGCACTCGAGGACCGAACCGAACAGATCAAACGTATTATGGACCGAGCAATTGACCAGGTGGTGAAAAAGTAAAATGGCAGTCACGATAGCGGAAATCTGCACAGACACAGAGACGGCGTTGTCAGGGATCACGACGGCAAACAGCCTGACGATTCTGACGCACAACTACAACGAGATCAAAGAGGGGATGCCCGACTATCCCTTGCTCGAGGTGTACCCCGAGAATCTTGAGGTGGACAGCCGCACAGAGACGGACGCGACGACGCTATCAAAAGCCGTCCGGGTGCATAGCCTGACCCTCCACGTGGATGTGTACGTTCACACGCGCAACCAGATCGATGAGAATATGGAAGATGTGGTTGACTGTTGGGACGCTGTAGAGGACCGGCTAGAGGATGGAAGCGCGGGCGGCGCGGGGTGCCCGATCTTTGGTAACAAGTTCATCCGCAACATTCACTGGACAGCCGAGCGGGTGACCTTTGACCGGCAATCGCTGCTATACTCAGGCATCCGGTTCATCCTCGTACTGGAGGTGTTCTAGTGCTCTACTACATCCACAAGAACTTGCAATACGGCAATGGGTTCATCGGCAAGGGCTGCGTGCATCCTCTAGACGGCCTGAAACACAAGAACCTGCAGATCCTCATTGCCAAGCGGGCGATCTCTACGTTCAACGTCCCGCCGATGGATCAGCTCCCTGGATGGCAGTTGCGGTATAAGCGGTTTCAAGAGCACGACATCGACGTACATCGCTTCTTTGGGATGTCGGATGATGAGATCGCAGAGGTGATAGGATCGCGCCCGCACGTGATCGCAAAATGGCGGGCAGAGTTGAGAGAGTTGTTAGGGCTCAACCGCGCAAAGATAAAGAGCGGTTGAACCAATAGATAGTTTCTACTGGAGGTAGAAAATGCAGACGAGTGGTGCAATTCCTAGAAGTTGCGGAAAGCTAGAGATCAACATTTCGGCCACGTGCGCGGTTTCGTGGGTGGACATCTCGGGCGAGTCAACATCCCTGGCGCAGCCGACACAGGACCGGCTCAACGATGTGATGTACACGCTGGACGGTGTGGGCGCGATCATCGAAGGTGGCAAGTTGCAGCCGATCGATCTCGTGTTCATCTTTGTGTACACCGAGGTTGCGGGTGAGGCGTGGGACCTGTTGCACGATGCGTGGGTTGATCCCGCGTGTTCTCCCAAGATCTGCGTGCGGTGGTCGCCGGGTGGCGGAAACGTCGGAGACGAACAGTACCAGGTCACCGGCGCACTGTTGACCCAGCTTGCCTACCCGGAGATGGACGCGGGTACAGGTGGGCCGACGCCGGCGGGATTCACGGTCAAGGTATCGCGGATCTTCCGTTCAACCATCAGCTCTTAGCTAGAAAGGCTAGACAATGACAAAGAAAGCGGACGCCCCAAAGGTGGCCCGACGTATGACCTTGCAGATCGCAACCCCAGAGATTCAAGGGGCCGATTCGTGGGTAGAGGTCGTGCCATTTCTGGTTGGGGAGCGGTTGGAGCTACCGGCCAAAAACGACCGGATGCAGTTACTTGCCGAGCGTGTGCTGGCTTGGAACTGGGTTGACCAGGAGGGCGAACCACTGCCGCAACCGGGCGGCGATCAAAGTGTGTTCCGCGAAAAGCTGACCACCTTTGAGATCGTGGCGCTGACAGAACTTGTACTCAAGTTCCCCGGACCTGACGATCTAAAAAACTGAGGCGGCAGGTTCTCAACTTTCTGAACACGGGAGAGAACCTGCCCTCGGAGTATCTGCGCAAACAGATCCAAGAGATGTACGGCAACTGTACGCCGCTCGAAGCACTGGCGCAACCGTGGCACCTGGTACGGTATGACATCGAAAGCGCCAACGCAGAAGCCGAGATGGAAAACACGCGCCGCAAGCTACAACCAAAGTGAGGGCATAGCATATGCCACAACGCCACACGATCGAGGTCGGCATTGTCGTCAAAGACGACGGCAGCGTGGTCGTCGAAAAGTTCAATGATCAACTCGAGCGCACCGACGAGGAACTGAAAAAAGCAGAACAGGCCGGGAGTAAGTTCGGCAAGTCGTTTGACTCATTCGTCCAAGGGGCCTATCAACGCGCCGGGCAGATGGCGACCGAGTTTCTATCCTCACTCCCCGGGCAGATCGTGGAACTGGGGAAACTGGGAGCGCAGGCACAAGCGGCAGAATTGCGCTTTGAACGGTTCGCCGGTGGTGCTGAACAGGCAGAGGAGTTCCTGCAGGCGTTCGCCACGGCCACGGATGGCACGGTGGACAAGATGGGCGCGATGTCTTCGGCCGCCCGCCTGCTACAGATGGGGCTCGTCTCCGACGCCGATGAAATGGAGACGGTCGCGGCACTGGCGACAAAGCTAGGCGACCAGACGCAAGGGGCGACGGACAGGATCGCGGACTTTTCCGCGCTGTTGGCAAACCAGTCGATCCCGCGTTTGGACAACTTTGGTATCAGTTCCGGTCGTGTCCGCAACCGCATCGCAGAGCTACAAAAGGCAACTGCCGATATGTCCCGCGAAGAGGCATTCAAGATCGCGGTGATGGAAGAAGGTGCCAAGTCCCTTGAAAAACTGGGC
>JBDGYW010001084.1:0-2654 GCA_039588935.1 Gemmatimonadota bacterium
ACTCGCCGCGAAACGCCAGCAACAGCCCGGTGTAATACATTCCGGTTTGCGCCAGCTCGTAGACGCCCGATCCCTCCAGGCTGACAAAATAGTGCTCCGCGTCGCCGTACGCTCCGGTGCCGAGATAGACGTCGGCGATACGGGCGGCGAACACGTCGCCGTAACGCCGCGAGTTGACCGCACCCACCTTGTACGCCTCCAATGCCTTTCTCGGCTGCTTCATTTTGTGCAGCAACAGGTCTCCCCGTTCGAGATTCGCACGCTCGGCATACTCGGAGCCGGGGTAACGCTTCGCCAGCTCCGTGTACTCCTGGATCGCCTTCTCGATCCAGCCGTCGGTCTCGGCCGGCGTTACGCCGGGCACCTTTCCGGAGCCGAACCGGACGTATATGGTCGCCAACATGTATTTCGCCCGGTCGGTACCCGCCGCCGTGGGGTGGTTGGTGGCGAACGCGTCGAGCGCACGGATCCCCAGGTCGAGATAGCGCCGGCGCTCCTCACGCGGCTTGACCTCCGCCGTCGTTATGATCTGGTCGGCCAGCGTCAGTAACACCGTACCCTCAGACTCCTTTTCACCGTCGGCCTCTATTGCTTTGTCGAGCGCCTGTTCCAACAGACCCTGTTCGAGGTACATTGCCGCCAGAATATCCAATGTGACGTAGCGGTTGCCCGCGCCGCTCTCCAGACGGTCGTCGAGCGCCTCGATCAAACGGATGCGTTCGGCGTCGCCCACGTCTCGCATCATCTCCATGACCCGGTCCCGCGTGAATCGGTAATTACCGCGACGCGCATCGACGTAACGCAGGTACTCGTCAAGCGCCAATTTGTACTGACGGGCCGACCGATGCAGATCGGCGATGTCGAGTGTGAGCGCGAAATGTTGCTTACTACGGTTCCGACCTTCGGAGAAGATCGCCAGTGCCTCTTCGTATTGACCGAGCTCCCTTAGCGAGTTTCCGACGGCCTTGTACGCGCTGACGCTGTAGTTGTTGGCCGACAGGAGCCGGTCGAAAACGATTATCGCGTCGTCGCGCCGCTCTTCGCTCAGATACAACGCTCCCAGCGACTTGCCCGCCTCGATGCTTTGCGGATTGAGTCTCAACGCTCGCCGGTAATACACGGCGGCCGAATCGGTGGTTCCCATCACCTGGAAGGTGTAGCCAAGGCGAAACAGAACGCGGTCGTTGTGGGGAAACTGACGGTCGAGGCTCCGAAGAATATCGAGCGACCTTTGCGGGTCAGTCGACAGGTAACGCATCGCCTCGGCGGATTTGGACGTGATCTCGTACTGGTCGCTCTTTTGCGGACGTGGACGGGCGCGCTGGGCCTCGGCCGGCGCCGGTCCGACTCCCGGACACCATGGCAGGAGCTGCCACGCGGCTGCGCAAAATAAAACGGCCACAGCGAACGCGGCGCCGTTGTATCGCGGTTTCGCTAACACAATATCGATTATCCGTTCGAGTCTTTACCGGCCCGGATTATTCACGAGCCTCTGGCTGCAACCGCGCGTCCGGCTGCCATGCCGGGTGGTCTAGGGGTTGTTGCCGGTCTGGACCGTCGACTCTTCCGCCAACGCTCGGAAGTACAGCTTGATCAGGTCCTCGAATTCGCCCGGCGCCTTGAGCTGCATCGCACGGCGGATTTCCTCTCGCAGCAATTCCGATTCCGGCGCGTCCGGCCGGGCACCGAGACTTTTCGAAAAAATCTCCTCGGCGGTCACGCTCTCGCGTTTCTGTTCGTAATCGCGCGAGTGAACCGACCGCTGCGCGTCCAGGAGTCGACTCAATATCCGCTGCTCTCGTCTCACGAGGTCGTCGTCGATGTTCCCTTGCTCGAGCGAGCGCGATACCGCTTCCATCTCCTCTACCGTCCGGTCCAACCGTCCGAGCAGTTCCTGATTGTCGTTCACGGATCGCTGGATATTCTCCGCCATCTCCTTGAGCGAACGCTGCTGTCCCGCCAACCGGTCCAATTGCGCCTGGCGTTGCTGCCGCAGTTGTTCGGCGGCGGCCTGAAGTTCCAACATTGACTGCGTTTGTTGCATGATGTCCTGCTGCTGCGGGATCAGCTGCTGAATCATCTGTTGCGCAGACATCTGCCCGCACGAGTTCGACTGCGCGTTCATATTGGCGCTACGCAGCAGTTCAATGGTCGCTTCGTTGAGCGACTCGACGGCGTTTACCGCGTGCGCCGTCGACATGAACGGCCGATTCTGCTCCATGAAGATGACCGAGTTCTGCATCCGTTCCATCGTGACGCCCAGTGCTTTCATGAGCGTCTGCGGAATCGACAACGTCATACCCGATAGTTCGGAGATCTCATCGGCGATCTTCTCGGTCGCTTTGAGATAACTGTTCTGAATCTGAGCGAGATCCTGATAATCGGCGGCCCGGTCGCCCGCCTTCCCGGCACGCAGCTGGTCCGCTAACTGCTCCTGTTTGAATGAAAGTTCCAGCGTGTCTTTGGCGAACTTCTGCAAGCTCGTCGCCATACGCCGGCCAGAGTTCTGCGCCATAGATTGCTGGGCTTGCCCGGTCTTCTGAAACAGGCTGATTAGTTTGCTCATCGCCTCCTGCTGCTGCGGGATCAGCTGCTGAATCATCTGTTGCGCAGACATCTGCCCGCACGAGTTCGACTGCGCGTTCATATTGGCG
>JBDGYW010001085.1:0-2649 GCA_039588935.1 Gemmatimonadota bacterium
CACTGGCAGAGCCTCGGCGAAGAATCGATGACACGTTGCCCCCACACGACAGACCAGGGGTGCTCGAGCGCCTTCCGCCAGCCACCCTTGTGCAGGTTGTCAAACTTCTCGAAGCCGTAGTCGCGCATGATCTCGCGCTGCGCCATCGAGAAACGCCCTGGCGCAACGGAATCAACCGCCTCGGCCATCGCCTGGGCGTTTGCCACGTGCGAGCCACCGACAGCCATTGTTCCGAAGAGAATGTCGGGAGTCTTCAGTTGCCTCTCCGGAGCGGCAGATCGAGCCGAAAGCCCAGTTCACCGACAGCGCCGAACTCCCAGAGGTCGTCGCCCTCAACGTGCCTGGCATCTTGCACGTAGTTCTCACCAACATCCCAGGCGACCCAGAAATACCGGTTGGGTTGGTAGCGTCCTCGGAGGCCAAGTCGGTAGGTGGTTTCCTTCACTCCGAGAAAGAGAGCGGGACTCGTGCGGAAGACATCGTATTCTGGGAAGGGCTCTCTAATGTAGCCCTGACCTTGTCTCTGAATCTGTAGCATCGGCGTCAAGCGGAGGCCTCGGATTGGCGTGAAGAGGTCAACCGTCACTGTAGCACGATCATAGTCAGCGTGGTTGGCTCCGAGTCCGCGCTGGAGAAAGCTATAGTGATCTACGCCTCTGGCAGTGCGGTATGCAAACGACGACACTCGCTCGTAGTCCAATCCCACCTCGATGTTCGACACCGCCGGGAGTATCCTGGTACCGAGAGTCAACCCGTAGCGGGTTGGCGCAACGTTGTCTTCGGCTCGGTGAACCGACGCATCGTCGAGAAATCCCTCTAGCCAAATCTGGAACCATCCACCCCGGTACCATAGCTGAGCATCGACTGTCACGTTCACAGTCTGGTCATCTGGTTCGAGCTGGCGATCGAACATCAACACTTCCACGGGATTCAAATAACGGAGCGAAAAACCTCCCTGATATGGCGCGTAGAGGATCGACTCCCCCAATGACATGACAAACCGAGGAGTTTCGTAGTCGAGCCGGTGCGCAACGAGGTAGCGTTTCCTGCCGAGCAAGGTGTCGAGTTCTCCCGCCATGGCGCGAAGCCGAAACTTATCCAAGCCAAGTTCCAACGTGGCCCTCGGGTATGTATATGACACATCCGAAACCATGAGGCCTTTCGTACCCAGAGCAGACCAATTCTGCGCGTAGCGGCCCAGTGTAAATGCGCCCGCCGGGAAAGCCACTGCCACATAAGCGTTGTCTGTACGCCCGCCAAACTTCTCACCAGGATCCAGCCCGTCCGGATCATCATTCCAATACACGTCACCGCTAATGCGGACCTCACTATAGAACGAGCCGTTCTCAACCCAGACGCCTGAGCGCCAGCTAGGCCATGCCCCCGCATCGCCAATCGGTCGCGTCGGATCCAATCTCTGGCTGGTCGCAGCACGAGATGCGCCCTCCAACTCAACCCCCCATTGCGGATTGGATTCACCGTTGATGCGCGCGATCTCATTCCTGAATTCGTCCTGCAAAAGCTCGACCCAATGGCCGAGGGGATTGGCAAGCGTGTCCGCATCGAGTTCGGCAAGCTCTTTGGCAACTTCGATTCGCCTGTATGGCTGAACCAGGGTATTCAGATTGGATAGGATTCCACGCCCACGCAGGTATCTGACGTATTCGTAAGCCCAGTGATCCGTCGGGAGCGTCCGCGAGCCGAGACCTGCCTGAGCGGTGGTCCATGAACTCACGCTGACTGAGAAGACAATGGTCGCCAGTGTGACCTTCGCAAGCTTCCGCCGAAACGGCAACAAACGCAGCAGAAAAACCCCTCCGAACAGTGCCCCAAGCACCAACGTGTACACCCGCCAAGTAACAATGAGGGCCGCAAGCTCACCTGCCGGTAGGGATGAAAACCCGGCTGCAAAACCGAGTTCCACCCCGCCTGCCCCTGACGGTGTGGGAAGCACGAGCTGACTGTAGATCAACGTGAATGAGCCCAGAATCAACGCTCCCAGATTGACCTCGACATTCATCGGAATCAGCAAGATCGGCAGAATCGATGTTCGCACAACAATGCTAACCAACGTGATTGCCGAAGCCAAAACCAGGTGGTGTATTGGCAACTCCCTGAATGCCAGCGACGCTCTGGCGGCCAATCCAGTCTTGAACGTTGCAGGATGACGCTTTCGGTACCACAACAGGCCGGCAGCACATGCGATCATCAACAGACCCACCGGCACTACCCACTTCCACATCGCACCCAACGCGCCGGCGAGTTGAATGGCACCGCGGTAACCATCTCCGCCAAATGCCACAACCAGTGCGAATGCGCCCATGCCAACCAAGACCCAGTCGATCACCCGCTCGACCGCAAGGGCCACAACCGCACTTGCCGAGTCCACTTCGAACCTTCGCAAGCCAACGAAGCGCGCCGGCTCCCCGCCAATCCGCCCAGGAGTCACAGCTGATGCCGCCTCGCCATACGCATTCGCTTCAACCGCCTGCCAGAGGGAGAGACCTCCACCGCGCGGGAGCAACAACCTGATCCGTACCGCCCGCAGCAGTGCCTCGACAACCAGAAGAGACAGGATGGTTAAGTGAATGCTGAGGACGGCGGTCAAGACACTCCTCAGTTCCTGATAATCGCCCGAAGGCAGAGAGA
>JBDGYW010001086.1:0-2647 GCA_039588935.1 Gemmatimonadota bacterium
GAGAATCCAGGCAAGCGCCGTCACGTAGGTCACGCCGTCCATTTTGCCGACAGCCACCACGGCCGTCGCGCCCGCCCACGCCAATAGCGCAAGGACGAACTTCCGTTTGCGTGCAAGTAGATCATTCATTCCAACGCCTCTCGATCAAGCCGCGTATTGAGTTGGTTCACCGCCTCACTGAGCCGGGCGATTTCGATAGATAGGGCCACATTGTTCCCCCGCATAGTATCCAGTTCGCGCTCGATCCGGTTGATGTCCCGCGTGTTTATTATGACGGTCTGGCGGTTGACGCCCAGACTGTAGACCCAGCCTAGCAGCGCAAGTGCAAAGGCCACCAATATACCAGCCGTTTGCCAGCGGCCATTCGTCATGTTGGTCATGTCACCTTATGTGTCAGCCGTTATCGTCTTGACTGTCCCATCCCCGAATTTGACCTTCAGGTCGCCGTCGGCTGAGTCCACATAGAGAACCGCATATCCGGTGGCTGTAGCGGGCGCCGTAATACCGTCCGGTATCCTCATCTCGCCCTCGAACTGCGCGTCAGCCGCTTCCGTGATCGTGAATAGCGTACTCCCGCCCGTACCGTGTGCCTGGTCGTCCTTTATTAGTGCAAACGATGCAGTGGTACTATCATTGTCTGCATCAAGGCCCAGTTGGATGCTGCCACGGGAATGCCCGTAGAGTATCCCGCTCCGTTCATAGAAACCTACCGAGCTGGCCGGCAAGTCGCCGTCTGTCCCATCAATAGACATCTCAGCTTTGCCAGCCCGCCCGATTGCAATCCCTGCGGCGGTCAGTGTGCCGTTGCTGGTTGTGCTAATGTTCTTGCTGCCCGTCAGCGAATTTTCCGTGGTGACGCCAGAACCATAAGTGTTGCCGAAGATGACGGCGTTCTCGGATGTGCCGCTTGTCTCAATGGCTGTCGTACAATTATCAACAAAGCAACCGATAACCGCGAGCCCGTTCGCGTTAGAACCCAGGACACCGCGGGTCCCAAAGTTGTCTAGCCGAACGCCGATGACGCGAACATCATCTACAGCGTTGGCGCGGATACCTGTTGACGGTGTACCATCCCCCCGAACACTTCCACCGATGATCGTACACTCGGCCGCAGCGACTTCGATGGTGATGCCAGAATCGTCCTTGTAGACGTTCGGGTCGTAGATACAGGTGGGGCCAGCCTGGACGTTGATTTCGATTGTACCGTTTTCACAGGCATAAGGCGACACAATGGAGGTCCGAACGGCGCTTCCTTCAACGCGGAACCCGTTGCCCGTATTGGCGATGGCGTCACAACCCTCAAGGATGGTATCCGTGCTACTTTGCCGCACCGCGAATCCGTAGGAGGTGCAGCCGCTAGCACTACAACCCGACGCGGTGGATTGGTGGTCTGACGTATATGAACTATTACCGAACACGAACCCGGACGCACCGGCCGCGTATGCGGCACAATGTTCGGCGCGGTTGTTGCGGGATACTTGCCCGTGACCCATCACAAAGGCGTCGGATGCGTCATCCCGACTGGTGCAATGCGACAACAAGTTGCCACACGAACCGCGAGCAATGTCAAACGAATGGCGGTTGGCCCTGCCGTGGCAATTTCTGACCACGCTGTCATAACTACTGAACAGTTGAACTCCGTATCCGTTACCGGCACCGTCGCCCGTATCTTCTGGGTAAAGTCCATCGGCCCAGCAGCTAACGCTACGTTCAAATCGGAACGCAGGCCCCATGTGGTTGATGCCGCGAAATTGTTGCATAGAGCAACCGACGCCGTATCTGATTCGTAACAGATGCCCGATGTCGGTCGCTATGTTATGATTGACTGTCGCGGATCGCCCGATGATGTGCGAGTTCTTGACGACACTTATTTTGCGAACTGTTAGCGTTGAGCCAGCATCAAACTCCTGGCGCATCGCACCGCTTAGATTAATTGTGTTTGCCGCCAAACTTTTGACTTGGTGGATGTCCCAATACGGATTGATGCCACCCACCGTGGCGCTTGATTCAACTTGTACCCAATCATCAACCGCGAACCCCGCTGTCGCCGATACGGACAAAGAGGTGTCGCCGACCAAGGCTGTAGATGTGACAGCGGCAGTCACCGTTGTCTCAGTACCCATGATTTCAATGAGGCCCCAATCGTTCCCCGGCGACGAGGTGCGCTTGAGTTCACCATTTACGACCACGGTGATGTTGTCGCCTACTATGAGAACCCGACCGTTGATGACATACGGCCCCGGCCCCTTTGATGTGACGATTCCACTGCCGGCAGTCTCGGCCGCACTTACGGCAGCCTGCCAAGCGTCAGTATCATCCGTCGAGCCGTCACCCTTGGCCCCGTGGTTTTCAACGTAGAACGTGTTGCTGAGTGTCTTCCGCGCCAGCTTCTCAAGCGTCAGCCCGCGTACCGGGACACCGCCGTAGGTGGTCGGGTCAGACATATTGCTTTAGCTTGTTCAGCACCAGCTTCGCTGCTTCCCTGCTGTGGTGTGCTTCCACGTCTTCATCTGCTACCGTCTCGCCGTTCGGGCCGCGCCAGTCTTCCGATTCTTCGCGGTACTCATAGCCAGCCCGTTCCAATATCCAGCGCATCCGCTTGGCACAGCCCTTACACGGCACGCAGGTTACCCTCCTCGTCTACGCC
>JBDGYW010001087.1:0-2644 GCA_039588935.1 Gemmatimonadota bacterium
CCGGTGCCGATGGGGCAGGGGCATGGAATGGGAGGCCAAGGCGGTCCTCCGCCAGGCGTTCCAGGTGCGGGGCCCGGATCCGCCCCGGGACAACAGAACAAGAAGCAGAGGGGAAGATCCGGAATCCTGTAAACCGCGCCCTGCTGTACGGCGCGGCCGTGATGTTGGTTGGTGCACCGATGAATAGTCAGGAAGCCTCGGTGCTCGTAGGTGGAGTTCATGCCCGCTACGCCGATTCCGTATTTGGGACCGCTGGCATGACTACCCTCCGTCTGTCGGGTTTTTCTCCGAACGCTGCTGGAACTGTCACCGGAAGCCTCTCGAAGTTCTCTAGTGGTGAGTGGGTCACTCAAACCTCCGCGTTTGGCACGGCGCTTCTGCCTATGGGTGGTGGTGTGAGCTTGGGAGTCTCGGCCGGCGCGGACGCGAATCGAATTCAGGGCGGGAGCTGGAATGGCCAGACGTCGGGTGGTCTGCTTGGGGTGCTGAATTCGCACCGAACGTTGGTCACGGCTGGCGCGTCCCTCGGAGCGGCCAGGACCGTCTATGACGCGACGATCAACACAAGAGTGTTCAGTGGTCGGGTACAGCAGCGAATCGGGCAATGGTCGGCGTTTTCAGGAGGTGTCACAGCCGTCAGTACTGATACCGTTCGGTATGCCGACATCACTCTGGAATTGAACCTCAGTGGCGCGATGCTTCGCGCCTCGGTTGCAGCTGGAATGCGTACAGGTGACCTCGGCGACGATCCGTGGGGACAGGGCCACCTGGAGTACGACTTTCTGCCCCGCTTGACGTACGAACTAACCCTGGGGCGTTACCCTCAGAGCCTGGTCGGATTCACGGACGGTCTCTACTTGACGACTGGAATACGACTGCGTCTTGCGGGCAGCTCGCGGACCCCCACCGCTCCTAAACGTCCCGTTGAGGTTGCTGTCTCGGACGGCAACCGAGTTCGCATCACACTCAAGTACTCTGGCGAAGCAGAGATCCTCGAGATCGCTGGAGTCTGGAACGGATGGCTGCCCGTCTCACTTGCGAGAGAATCCAACAATCGATGGTCCGCCGAACTGAATCTGGAGCCCGGCATCTATAAGTACGCGATTGTGGTGAACGGTGGTGAGTGGACCGTACCTGATGGTGTTCCCAGCGAGCCTGACGACTTCGGTGGGGAGGTGGCTACGCTGGTTGTCCAGGCGGACGGGCGATAAGAACCACGGCACCCCTTCCCCCTCCAGCTCCTCCCACATTCATGCCGCCCATGCTGCGCGTATCCGGCTCATGACGTGTGCGCTGCCTCTGCCGCTCCCGCACCTCTGCAACCCTGCCAACCATCCGATCTTCTTCCGCCGGAACGTCCCTCCCAATTACCTTCCCCTCGCACCTCCACAAAGAGGATTCAATGAAACGAGCTGTCGTTGTTCTTGCTGCGTTCGTAGGAATGCTTCTGGCTGCGGTCCCGACATCGGCGCAGACCTTTCCTACCGACGATCCCATTCTGAGGGCCATCTGGAATGAGGGAATGGAAAACTCCCAAGCCTACGAGATTGCTCAGGTGTTGTCGGACTCGATTGGCCCGCGACTATCCGGCTCTCCACAGCACAGGGCCGCAAACGAATGGGCGGTGTCGAAGTTCCAGAGTTGGGGAATTGATGCGCGGAACGAACAGTACGGAACCTGGCGGAACTGGCGTCGAGGTATCACTCATGTGGATATGATCCAGCCGTGGGTCCGGTCGCTCGAAGCGATGGCGTTGTCGTGGAGCCCCGCCACCGATGGCGAGGTGGAAGTGGAATTGGTGGCGTTGCCGGAGTTTGGCAGTGAGGCTGAGTTGACGAGCTGGCTGCCGATGGCCAGCGGCAAATTCGTGCTGATATCGTTTCCGCAGCCTACTTGCCGTCCTGATTACAACTGGGAGGAGTACGCAACCGAAGAGTCGTTCGAGGCAATGCGTACGGCACGCGAAGAGGCTCAGGACGCATGGAACGAACGTGTGCGTGGTGTTGGCGGTGAGCAGGCATTGGCGGAGCGGCTGGAAGACGCCGGTGCCTCGGGTGTATTCAAGTCCAGGTGGCCCGGCAACTGGGGACATCAGAACATCTCCACAGCACCGACACAACGCATTCCCGCGGTCAGCGTGGGGTGTGAGGACTATGGTCTGTTGTCGCGACTCGTTGCCAACAACCAAGGTCCGCTTGTGAGAGTCAACGTTGAGTCTGAAGCCATGGATGACAGCCCCATCTTCAATACGGTTGCTGAGATTCGCGGCTCGGAGCTGCCAGACGAATACATCCTGCTTTCGGCCCACCTCGATTCTTGGGATGGCGGAACCGGAGCAACTGATAATGGAACGGGCACCGTGATCATGATGGAGGCTGTCCGGATCATCAAACAGGTTTTCCCCAACCCGAAGCGCTCTATCGTCGTGGGTTTGTGGGGTGCGGAAGAGCAGGGGCTGATTGGCTCCCGCGCCTTTTCGGAAGATCATCCCGAAGTAGTCGAAGGACTTCAGGCGTCGTTCAATCAGGACAACGGCACCGGTCGTGTCGCCAACCTGTCGATGCAGGGGTTGACTGGTGCCGCCGGGATGTTCGGTAATTGGCTTGCCCAGGTGCCAAGCGAGATCACGCGTCATGTCGATCTC
>JBDGYW010001088.1:0-2639 GCA_039588935.1 Gemmatimonadota bacterium
ATCCCAGTCGATCTGCCCGAGCACTCGCCGGTGCGCGAGGCATTCAGTCAGCAGGTGCATCAGAAGCCGACGGCCGCAATCGAGGCTTTCTGGCAGCGTCAGGTGTTTTCGGGCCGCGGCGTCCCGCCGGTGCAGCGCTCAACTCCGGGAGAGGTGATCGAATTCGTGCGTACGACTCCCGAGGCTGTCGGATACGTCCCAAGCGAAATCGCTCTGCCCGAGACAGTGAAGTCGGTTCTCGTCCAGCAGGGTGACGGAGCAGCAGCCAGAATCTACAACGTCAACGAAATCGACGAGCCTCCGCGGCAGCTGAGTCAACCCGCCGTGCGGTATCCCACGATGCTACGACAGCGCGGTGTCGAGGGTAGAGTCGTGTTGGAGTTCGTGGTCACCACAGAAGGCAATGTGGATCCCACCTCCATTGAGGTGCTGGAAGCCACACATGAGCAGTTTCGCAGTCCCGCCGAACGCGCAATTCGCGGTACTGCGTATCAACCCGGTCGAGTGCGCGGCGAGGTCGTCGCTGTCCGGGTGCAACAGACCGTAGCGTTCCAACTCGGACGCCGGCAACAAAACGACACCCGGCACTCGGGTGCGGAACACTATCAACCAGCAGGAGAGCAGTACAATGAAGGCACGTTTGATTCTCTCAATGATTGTCGCCGCAGCGATCGCGCCGCAGTTGGCGCACGCCCAGGGCGCCGATCGCCTCTCTATACACGGGTACCTGACGCAGGGTTTCGCCATCAGTGACGGTGGCTCGCTCTTCGGCATCACGGAAGACGGGACGACCGACTACCGCAACGCGGCGCTGCAGTTCCGCTACGCGTTGTCCAGCAACGACAATGTGACTCTGCAATTGAGCCACAGATCGCAGGCTCAGTCGACGCTGCAACCGCCCAACGAGGATGCATCGAGGTGGACTGGGCATTCTACGGCCGCCGTTTGGGCGACTTCCAGGTGAAGCTAGGACGTATCGCCATCCCGGCCGGTATCTACAACGAGACGCGTGACGTGGGCGTGCTGCTACCGTTCTACCGTGCGCCGATCAACTTCTACCTCGAGGGCGCGTACACCAGTGAGACGGTCGACGGAGTCGTCGCTTCGTACCTGATCGGTGCCGGCTCACCGTGGAGCACCGAGGTCTCGGCATTCGGCGGTGAATTCAACATGTCCGACCGGGAGCCGACCGCGGAGGGTTACGTATCGAAGGTCGAAAGAGCGACCGGTGCTATTGGTGGAGCGCTCTGGATCAACACGCCCATCGAGGGAGTCCGGTTTGGCGGCGGCGCCAGCCGTTACGAGGCACCCGTGGCCAACGTCGGCGGTTTATGGAAGGAGTGGCACGGGTCGCTCGACATCTCTTTGCCGCAGGTTACCGCCCAGGCTGAGATCCGCCGTTTCGTCTTCGAGAATGGCGATTACCTCGCCTACTACGGCTATGTCGGTGTTCGCCCCATTCCACAGCTCACTCTGCACGCCATGGCTGACTTCACGAACCTGTCCCTCGACCTCGGTGGCCCCGTGGTCATGGATTGGGACTATCACGACGAGTACGTCCTTGGCGCCAGCTACGCGCTGTCGCCTAGTGTCGTGTTCAAGCTCGAGGGTCACAAAACCGACGGCTATTGGGTCGACGAGCCGATGCTGGACCCGGCCGCCTCGCCGACCATGCCGGTCGATTTCCTGATCTTCAGCATCGCGACCGCGTTCTGAGACGCAGTGCCGCGTGTGCCGTATGTCCGGAAACACGATGTCTACAACCATAAGAAAGGCCAACGCTATGAAGGCACGTTTGATTCTTTCTGTGATCGCAGCAGCAGCCCTTGCGCCTCAGTTGGCGCAAGCACAGGGCGCCGATCGCCTCTCGATTCATGGTTACCTGACGCAGGGATACGCCATCAGTGATGGCGGCACCATCTACGGTATTCCCGAGGACGGGACAGCCGACTACGGCAACGCGGCGCTGCAGTTCCGCTACGCGCTTTCTTCCGCCGATTACGTGACGCTCCAGTTGAGCCATCGGCGGCTCGCACAATCCAGCTTGGTCTCACCCGAAGAGGACGCGATCGAGGTGGACTGGGCGTTCTATGGCCGCCGTTTTGGTGACTTCGAGGTGAAGCTCGGGCGGATCGCCATCCCGGCAGGTATCTACAACGAGATCCGTGACGTGGGCGTGTTGCTCCCGTTCTACCGCGCACCATTCAACTTCTATCTCGAGGGTTCGAAAACCAGTGAGACGGTTGACGGGATGGTGGCGTCATACCTGATCGGAGCGGACTCCCCATGGAGCGCCGAGATCTCGGCGTTCGGTGGTGAGTGGGACATGACCGACAGGAGGGCCACGCAGCCGCCGCCAGCACCGGTGTACGTGGTAGAGACCGGACGCGCCACCGGCGGCCTCGGCGCGGGGCTCTGGGTCAACACGCCGATCGACGGTGTACGGTTCGGCGGCGGAGCCAGCCGATACCGGACACCGCAAGTCATCGATGCCGAAAGCATTATTTGGAAAGAGTGGCACGGGTCCCTCGACATCTCCCTCCCGAAGGTTACCGCCCAAACTGAGATTCGGCGGCTGCTCTTCGAGACCGGCGGCAACATGACCGCCTACTACGGTTACCTCGGCTTCCGTCCCATTC
>JBDGYW010001089.1:0-2636 GCA_039588935.1 Gemmatimonadota bacterium
GGCGAGGCCGGCGAGGAGGGCGATGAACGCCGCGAGTCGTGCCTGGTGCCGCATCATGCTGATGGAATCCTCCTGCGAACATCCGGATTGACCCGGACCAGCCGACTTTACACTCAATCGCACGCCGCTGCCAGCAGCCTGACCGGTATCCAGCTCGAGCGCGACGCAGGACAGGCCGGCAGGGCGGCGCTTCGTCAATAGAATCTGCGTTCTGCCTCGAACTGGAACAAGGTGGCTGTCGTGCGGTTTTTCAGCTTCCCAGCGCCTGCCTGGGTGAGCCTCGCTAGGTCGGGTTGCTGAAAATCGCGTAGGTCACTTTCGCGGTGGCGGTGCCTTTTCCAAAGGAGCTGACGGCGGTGCTGTACTTCAACTCGCCCGCGGTAGTTTTGGCATCCGGGGTCACACAAACACCGTAGTAGGGATCAAGGAACAGAAAATTGGCCCGCTCAGCCCAAGGCAGAGGATGAAGTGTCCTGTCCCATTCGCCCATTCGATCCGACAGAACGCCGGCTTCGAGGGAGTACACGCTTACGCTTGCTCCTCGGTATCTAGCATATATCGTGATCTGCCAAGAGAATGCAATGTGAGGGGCCAGCCCCTCGCGCTCCCCGGAGAAGGGCCAGCGACCGGCAGCCGGGAGAGTGCAATGTCAGGTTGGCTTGAACCGACTCCTCGTGCAGGCCTATCGATTAGCTGGTACAATTGCTGTAGCAGTACATTCACAGTCTATAGAAGGGGGAGGCTATGAAACGCGCACTGTTGTTTCTGGCCGCCGGCATAGCGGCAGTCTCTATCGCCGTGATCTGCCCGCCGTCTGTCATGTGCAAACAGCACCTTGTCGAAGCGGAGAATGCGGGCAAGGAAGAGACATCCGACGGGAGGTGCTTCTGCGTCTATCAGCACGTAGTCGAATCCACTGGCGAGGTGCATACCTTCAAGACTCTCTGCTGAGCGGTTGTAGCAAAGGAGACGCTGTCCAGCGCACCCCTTGGAGTATGGACAGCAACCGGCAGTCTAGACAGCGCCGCCCATTTCTGGTATGCTGGCACTGCCAGCTTTGAGAAAGCTGAAGTCAGTAATACGGCAGTACGAAACGCCCTCCGGTTGTCAACGTGGAACGCAGCCGGGGGGCATTTTCATATCCGGCCCCGCCTCGTCAGAACAGGCCCTGTGGCAGCTGAATCCCTGTAGCCTGCGGCGTTTTCAGGCCTAATCCCGGCAGGGGTAGCCCCGACCCGCGCGGCTCAGCCGTGCGCTGAAGTATTGGCGCGTCAAGAGCGCAATAGATTCGGCAAGTGGTGGGTAGCATCAATCTCGCGGCTGGATTGCGATGAGGTCATGGCCGAGTGGCAAGCCGATCACCGGGGGTCCCGCTCCGGACCCTGATGGATACGGCCGGATGGCAGAAGCCGGAAATGGCGATGCGTTATCTGCGGAACACCAATATGTGGCCAGCAGCTCGCGGTCGAAGCGCAGGACCGAGCTTTCGGAGCCCCACCAAGCCACCACAAGCACACCGCCGTAGTGGCCTGAAAGCGCCGGAAACTGAAAGGTATCACCTCATACAGTAGAGGTGACCCGTTGAAAAACGGGGGATCGTCCGAAGGCGTTGATAGACGGGCGATCCCCCGGAATACGTTACCGTACAACGATCTCATCACCCTTCTCTCTGTCTCTATCTATTCTATCCTCTCTATCGTGTCGGGGTGTTTTCTATCAGGGGCACCACCCTTTCCCCCACCCTAAACCGATCGCAATAGACCACGGCGCATCCTTCGCCGTGTCGGACGAAAAGAGACGTTGCGGTGAGTTCGATAAAAGACTTGACAAGGTGGGGTAAAATGGTTGTCGCGGTGAAGGGTGATCGCATACCGATCGTTGCTGCCCTCACCGTCGGACGCGGACTCTCGGTGTAGCCGAGTTCGCAGGTTGGCCCGGATGGGGAACAATCGCTATCCCCGTCCCGTACCCTGCCGGTCACGGGGTTGGGTTGTGGGGTCGAGCGCAACATGACCCCTATGCGAGCCAACGAAACAACTAACACGAGAGGGGGTCAACTCAACTCCTGGTGGAGGCCCAGGAGATGAAGGAGGCTCACTCTCAATGTCACCTCCCGCAACATCCCCACTGAAGGTCGGCGATCCGATCGAACCGTTGTTGAAAGCGACTGAGGCGGGCGAGATCCTGCGGCAGCGGCCGAGCACGATTTACAGCTGGGCCGAGAGCGGCCGGCTGCCGTGCATCCGCATACCGTCCGGTAAGCGTAAGTTCTTGGTTCGCTTCGAGCGATCGGCGTTGATCGATTTCCTCAAGCGGCATCGCGTCGGCGGCAACGGGAAGTAGGCCGGTGACCGAAGAGTGGGCCACTGACTACACCATCAACCTCGATCAGTGTCTCCGTGAGGCCGTCGAGTATCCCAAGGCCCGATCTGCCGTGGTGCAGGCCGGGATCGTTTTGGGTATCAGCCCGGCCGATGCCCGCCGCGACCTATTCGAGCTTCTATCCCGCATGGAAGCCGCGGGCGAACCGGCACACGCTTTCGAGTCGCGCCTGCTGGCCTCCGGTCTCGAGCACAAGCAGCCCGCCGTCGAGGCGCTCCACCGCGCCGAGGTGATGCCCCACACCACGCAGCTCG
>JBDGYW010001090.1:0-2633 GCA_039588935.1 Gemmatimonadota bacterium
AACTGTGGAGCCTCATGGTTGTCGGATTGCGTGGCCTATGGAAATGGAACGGTGGATACCGAGTACGGGTTCAAGCTCTCAGATTGTACCCTGATCGGGTGTGTTGGATACGACAACTTTTTCCATCAAGTACTCGACAATAGCACTGGATATGCGGGCCGGGTTACAATTCGACACTGCGTCTTCGATGCAAGGGGAGAGGGAGCCCCGATCTACCGAGCGTCCGCGACTCCCGTAGGCCTGACTGTAATGAACAGCATTTTGGTGAACAACGGTGCGGCCTATCGGTTCATTCACTACGCTGACTCGGGTGCCGACTGTGGGGAACACACCTTGTGTAAGTGGGTCGTGATGTGGTCGGACAGTGACTTGGAGATCCCCCAAGAGTACTACCGGTGCGACGAAGGGCTTGTCTGGGGGGTCGATCCCATGTTCGTCGATGCCGACAATGGGGACTACTCGGTACGTCCAGGGTCGCCGGCCATTGACATCACGGGGCTGACTGCACAAGCGGCTGGGATCGGTCGGGTGACGTCGGGCAGCGGTGTCAACGGGCATCATTTCTTTCACCACACTCACAACTCTAATTAGCGGTTAGCCGGCAAAAACCGGGAAAAATCATATCAACTCACACTTCTAAAAACCACTGTTAGACCCACGCCGTGTTGCTAACACCAATTTCCCTATGGGGACCAACAGTTCTAAAAACCGCCATTTGACAAATTTTTTTGATTTCTGCGAAAATGTGTCCCGCTTCGTCGGCGTCGGCGAGGCGAGAGTCGAGTCCCCAAATCAAAAAGGGCGGTGCTATGCAAATCGGATTCACCGGGTCGCGAAAAGGGATGACAGCCCACCAAAAGTTTACCGTTCGTCACATCTTGAACCGAGCGATCAAGGACTGTAACGGTAACGTGGTGGTACATCATGGCGGGTGCGTTGGGGCCGACGAGGAGTTTCACCGGATGTGTCTCAAGCTGGGCCTGCGAATTATTATACACCCGTCCGATAAGCCTGACACCCAGGCCGCCTGCGAACAGTTTTGGCAGCGTCGTCCTCAGGCACCCCCGTTGCAGCGGAATCGGTATATTGTCTCGTCGGTGGGGCTACTGATTGCAACACCGGATTCGACTACAGAGCGACTGCGGTCGGGGACTTGGGCGACGGTTCGATACGCTCGACGAGACGGAAGTGTCGGTCTACACGTTATCCCCCCAGGTGGATGAAAGGAGGTCATCATGCGACCAGAATAACTGGCTGAGTGGAGTCCCTACTCGATGCTGCGGTAGGAGACCGCAGGAAGGAGGTCGAGTGAACCCGTCTCTTTTTGGTGAGGAGGCGTACGAACCGGGACGTCGTCAACGCCTTCATTGCAGGAGAACGAGGACAGGTTAGGCATCTGGCCACCGATGGTACAACCCTGTTCTCGTATATGCTGCCCATCGCCAGGCGGGACGTACATGACCATACGATTCACATTGTACTGAAGAAGTTTGTCAGTACGACTACAACCTGGCACTTGCGCCTGGCCGGAGCCGTCGCTAGGCACAAGGGGTGGCATGTAGTGGAAGACGGCACTGGAAGTGTTAGCACTAACTAAGGCGCACTCACAGGATGTGAGTGCCAAAGGAGGTTCCAATGAAGATCACGGTTATTTTTGGTGGTTCGATCGAAAAGGTCGGCATGCCCAACTGTGAGGCGACCGTTCGAGCCATCTGTGACGTGGGTAAGTATCCCGAGAACGGTATGTTCTCCGTGGATGGTATGCCGGCTGGCCTGGAGACCATCGTGAAGGATGGCCAGGAATTGACGGTTGACTACAAGGACGCGAAGCTGGGCCGCTAAGACGGGCCTGGTGTATTTCCCCGAAGGGATGTAATCCCCCGGCGTCTCGGGGTCGCCAGGCTCGCGTAGCCCATGTGTGCGTTACACGGCGAGTTCTGGTGGCCCCCTGACGCCGCTTTTATCAACCACCAACAAGGAGGTCGTAGCAGTGACAGTCGAGACAAACAAGACGACACCCCCCGATGAAACCACATCTCAACTGCTTCCAAAAGCAGAAATACTAGCACGATTCCGAGAGACACTACCACCCTGGCAAGCCTGGATGTTCGTGGGCTGCGGGGGCAACTACTACTACGCCCAGCCCCAGCTGCACGTCCTAGCACGTGGGGCTGAGACGGCGGTATGGGTGGACCCCGACGTGCTCGAACCCCGTAACCAGGAACGCCAGTGGCCAATGGCGACCCCGTTGACTACCAAGGTGGGGGCTGCCCGGTTGGCGTGGACCAGAGGAGTGGGTACGCAGCGACGGCAGGGCTGCCAGACCAGGTGTCTGACCCTTCCCGTTGAGGAGGTTGTGGCGAGCCAACCCTGGAAGCGGTTGAGGCTAAGGCGGGGGGACCAGAGGACGGGGCTGGTGGTCGTGTGTCTGCCTGACAACGATGCGGCACGACTGGCCTCGACGGAGTTGGCGGATGCGGCGGTGCTGACGGACAAGGTGGATCATGCGGCGGTGGTTGTGGCTGGGACCGACTTAACCCACGGCCAATGCTATTATGGCCTGCGGGATGAGAGAGGTTGGTTGCATGATTGGAGGCAGCACCACGCTGATCTGATTGGGCAGACGACTGAGG
>JBDGYW010001091.1:0-2631 GCA_039588935.1 Gemmatimonadota bacterium
CATCGAACAGCAACGTCGGGACAACGCCAGCAGAAAAGTGACGAACCTGACCGAACACGCCGACAGCACGCACCAGTTGAGTGAAGAAGAATTGCAGAGAACGCTCGAAGAGCTGAGAGCGTTGGGCTACGTGAAATAAACCGAGAGCGATCTCGGACGATTGTAACAAGCGCCACGGGACCGATGGCCGAAACTCAGTTCGAACTGACGGAGCTCACAAGACCGATGTCGCCGGTGTCGGGATCGACCATGTACATCCTGCTCTCGGCCACGCCGTCCTCGCTGCCCCGTGCCGAGCGATAAGCCGACACAAGGATCACCAGATCACGCGATGTTTTGATGAGTTGGGCGCGTCCGGCCGGCAAGGACTCGCTTGGAATCCCTTCCGACAACTCGATCGTCGAAAGCACGGCCCCGTCGCTGTTGATCTCTACGATCGTATCGACAACGTCTTTGCCAAACCCCGATACAAGACCATAGAAGACCCGATTATCCTCGTCATACGTCATCGTCAACAGATCCAGCCCCCCAAACTTCGGTGCATGCTCCCACTCCCCGGTCTCGGGATCGTGGAAATATGTGCCGGAACGGCCCGTGACGATGAGCCTGCGGTTGTGCGAATCGAAAGCGATTCCCGATGGCCAGGAAAGCCGCGGCAGTGCCGGGTCGATTTCGAGTTCGACGAAATTGCCCGTATTGGGAACGATTTTGCCCACCAGATGCGTTGTAGCGCCATAGACACGGTGGCCCTCCGAGTCGATCGCGATTTGATTCAACGGGTAGATACTTGGGACGTTGATCGGTTGCGCGGAGTCCGCTATCGGCCCATGAATATCGAAATCGGAGATGGCAACCGACCAGCGGCCGTTGTCGGTTGGTACGTAGTGAACCGCAGTGAATGGCGCGATATCGATCTGGTCGCCTGGCACGGTCCCAATGACAGAGGTGTCGTCTGAGACCACATCCCGATCGAGAAACCGGCTCACGTTGCTGCGAGCGGTTGGGTAAGCGGCGGCGAGAATAAAGAAACCGGATGCCGACACCATCACGACGAACGCCGCGATAATCGAGGTTTTCTTGAGCGCTGCCGATTTTGTCCCAAAACAAGCGTAGAAGAAAGTCATGATAGGCCCGAGCAGGAGAAGCGTTAACAGAATCACGGCGGCCTTTGTGCCGCCCGAGTGCTCCTTCGAGACCGCCACGTCGACAATCCCCCAGATGGGCTGAAAACCCACCATGAACACGGCGCCCACCGCGCCGGTAAGCAAAAGAAAAATTGCAATGATTGCTGCAACGGCTTCCACGATTGCATCCTTTCGAACTCGACCTTGCCTCAGGCGGAGGCTACGACCACTTGCCGTGCTAGCAGCATAATAGGTGCCACGTGGGGCGGGTGGGGGTGGTACAGCGGTAGAAAAAAGTGTTTCCAGCCAGTTTCGATCTGCAAGATATGTTATAATTAACACTTTAGAAAAGACGCCAGACCATATCGGAAACCCCGGCGCCTATCTCCTCAATCGTTCCTCTCGGCCCACTCAAAGGAGCTTTGGCATGCGTATCTGCCTTGCAATCCTCCTCTTTACGATCGTTTACGCCGTTCATGCGACCGACGCGCTCGCCCAGGCGGGCCCGCTCGTCTTTCACGGCACCGAAGTGACACCACTTGGTTCGGCGACCCTGGGAACGGTGCCAACGCCATCGGGCGCGTGGGCGAGACCGGACAGATCCACACCCCACGAGACCCTGACCGTGAGCAACATCGGGTCGAGCGGTGACGATGGCGTGCGAATGGAGGTAGGTGGGACGCTGGGCGGTTTTGTGAGTTGGCAAAACAACCCGATCCCTTTTCCAGCGGGCACTAACCTGGTGGTCGAAGCGATCGGACAGGTTGGGGCGAGCTGCTGCACGCCGGGGGGAAAGTTTACGATCACGCAGAACGCGGCCAACGCGTCGTTCGAAGCGGACTTCAGCTTTTTGGGATCGTCAACCGTGCGCGTGGAGGTCTGGGACGACGGTGCTCCGGTATTTGTTGCGGAGGGGTTACCGCCAGGATTTGGCAGCGCGGACACGGCACCGATCTCATGCGAGTACAACACGGAGCAATGGATCTCGCCGCTGCCCGATATTCCCGTGCCGTCGGCCATACCCGAGCTCGCCGGGGTTGTTGTCCTGTGTGCATGGCCCGCCGACGAGGATTTCTCGCTGGGAACGCCCCCGCAACTCGCAACCGGTGACGAGCTTCGCATTTTCCCCGAGAACGCGACAACGCGTTTCTACCACGTGACGGATATCGATATCAAAATGGGTGCCCCGGATGGACCCCACACGTTCCAACTGTTCGACATGACGCAGCGTATGTTTGGACATTCGCATAGTGGCAGCGGCTCGGCCCGGATCTTTGGGACAACGACGTTCCCGCCGCCAACGAGTGCGGCGGCGACATCAACCGCGGATCATGCCGAATTCCGCATTGTTTTTGGAGACGGAGTTCACGGTCGCATCCAGGTCGATCTCGAACCGGTTGATCATGATGAGTGCATTATTTGGGATATCAAGGATTCTTGTACTGCGGAAAGCGGCGATACCGATGTCTTCTCCGTGGTTGGCGAGCTGCTGACCGGCGGGCAGACA
>JBDGYW010001092.1:0-2630 GCA_039588935.1 Gemmatimonadota bacterium
CGGGTGGAACTTGCCCCACAGGACGCGCGGTGTCATCGACAACGGTGGCGGAATAAAACCGTGTTCTCCGTCACCGAGGTAGGTGCGAAGCACGGTTTCACCGGCGCCGATAATGTCGGTTTGCTTAGCGACGGCGGCGAGCGCAAATGTGACATTGAACTCGTCACCGGGTTCGAGCGTCAGGCCTTCGGGAGACAGAACAAACACGCTGGCATCCGAATCGATCGTGATGTTCTTTGCATCCGAGCGCGGAAGGATCGATGGGCTGACGATTACGACCGGTGAGCGGATGACGAGCGCATCCTCGGTACGGATGCGGTTTTCGAGATGTGTAGCAATGTCGGTGTTGGCGCCGGTAAAACCGGTTTGCCACGCGCCGCGAATCCCGCCGGGGAGCGCAACGAGTGCGACGTTCGATCGGCTGGCGCTGGTGCAGGACACCACTCGCGCCTCGAGGCTCTCGGCCCCGGTCTGCTGTCTGATCGTATGCTCGGAATACGCGCACGACTCGGTTTTGCGGAGGTACGCCGCCACCCGAACGCCGTTCGCGGTACCGGTGCCGGCATTCTTGATCCACAGCCGCATCATGATCGCGCCGTCAAGATGCGGCAGCGACCAGGCGTATGCTTCCTGGTGAATCTCCAGCTTCACACCGGCTTCGAGCTCGTCGCTCGCGTGGCGTGACACGATCATCTCGTCACCGATCGCGGCGTAGTCCTCGTCTACGAGTCCATCACCGTCATTGTCGATATGATCGGGCCGGTCTTCATCGATACGGCCGTCGCGGTCGTCGTCGGGGCCGAGCGCCGGAGCCCGGGAACCTCCCTCCATCCCCTCGTGATAGGTTCGGGGAGTGCTTTGCTCGACACCGTAATCCCGCGGTGGCTCCGTGGCCACGCGCGCGGATTTGCCATCGGGGTCGCTTACAAAAACGAGAACCCCGCCATCGGCCAGAAAGCTGTGCTCGCTCCAGGCCGATACAAAACTCGTCCACCGTCCTGTTTCCGAGAGCACAAGACGCACTTTGCCCGGACCGATCGTCTGCGAGCGCGGCGCGGTTGTCGCATCGTCCGCAAAAAGCGCTTCGTTTCCACCCGCGGCGGGTGCGACAAACGCGAGCAACAAAAGAAATGTGACGATCCGGTGCATCATGGCTCAGCTCGATAGAAAAAAGCTCAGGTTCTCCAGCGCCACCGCGAGGTTGACGTTGCGGACACGCACGCCATCCGGAACCGACAGCTGCGTGGGAGCGAAGTTCAGAATCCCGGTTACCCCGAGCTCGACCAGCATGTCCACGATTTCCTGCGCCGCTTCGGGTGGCGTCGCGATGACGGCAATGTCAACGGGGTCATCATGGAGGATGGCATGTGCCCGGCCGAGCGGGACGATCTCGACGTCCTGCCATTTGTCACCGGTTGTGCCGGGATCGACATCGAAGAGATGGGTAAAAAAGAAACCGTCGTCCCTGAAACCCTGGTGGAAAAAAAGCGCGTGCCCGAGGCTCCCCGTTCCAAAGAGCGCCATCTTCCACTTGCGGTGGAGACCCAGGATCCTTTCGATAGCGGACTTGAGCTCGGGGACCTGGTAGCCCAGGCCACGGGTTCCAAAGTTGCCAAAATAGGACAGATCCTTACGGACCTGCGCCGATGTTACGCCACACAACTCCGCGAGCTTCGCCGATGACACCGTTGGCTCGTTTTCCTTCTCGAGCCGGAAGAGAATTCGAAAGTAGGCAGACAACCGCCGGATGGTAAATTCGGAGATTTTCTCGCTGAACGCATCGGTAGCGTTTACCCCTGGACTCATCTTCATCCTCTGCACCCCCTTCTCCTTTCACGCCAAAAAGATCCGTTTACTCGTCTTCTTCTTTCGCCAGATGAGCGACATCGGTGACGGTGTCACCCTCGTCGAGATTGATCAATCGAACGCCCTGCGTATTACGTCCGATAACGGAGAGCTGCGAAATCGGACAGCGGATCACAACTCCCTTGCGGGTAATGATCATGATGTCGTCATTGTCACGCACCTCTTCGATCGTTACAACTTTGCCGTTGCGCTCGGTCGTCTTGATGTTGATCACGCCTTTGCCGCCACGTCGTTTGGTCGGGTAATCTTCGAGTGGCGACCGCTTGCCAAAACCGTTCTCGGTTACGGTCAAGAGCGTGGCATCCTTCGCTACCACCACCATGCTGACAACCTCGTCATCACCCTCCACCTGGACGCCGCGGACACCCGCGGCCGCACGACCCATTGCTCTTACATCGATTTCCTGGAATCGAATCGAGCGCCCGTTTCGCTTGGCGAGCACGATATCCTGCTCACCACCGGTGACCGCGGCGGCGATCAGTTTGTCTTCTCCCCTGAGCGTCTGGGCGATAATACCACCTCGCCTTGGGCGGCTGTACTGGCTGAGCGCCGTTTTCTTTATCAATCCCTTGCGGGTCGCCGTTATCAGGAAGCCTTTTTCGAACTCGGACACCGGCACGCGCCCGGTGATGCGCTCCCCGTCAGCGAGGCCAAGGAGGTTTACGATGGCCTTGCCGCGGGCCTGACGGCCTGCAACGGGTATGTGGTGCACCTTGAGCCAGTGACAGCGTCCCCGGTCGGTAAAGAAAAGGATGTAACTATGC
>JBDGYW010001093.1:0-2627 GCA_039588935.1 Gemmatimonadota bacterium
TGCTCTGTCCCATCACGCCTGTACCAATCCAGCCGATGCTCGTGCTCTCGGGAGAAACTTTCATTGGAGAATCCGCAGTTAGAGATTGAGGTTCAACACTACCGGAGATGTATCGTGTCGCAGTGTAGTGTATTGTCAAGCCCATTTCGAGCTTCTTCGCCGGATCTCATACAAACAGCCCCGGGCCGGAGCCCGAGGCTGATATCGTACTCAGTCAAACCCAAAAACGACGAGAATCACGTCACGTTCCGAGCAACTTCCTCCGAAGCGTGACCATTCTGCGCCGAACCGATCCATCCATGATGCGATCCCCAACACGGACCACGAGCCCGCCGAGTATCGCTTTGTCTGTGCGAAAGTGGGGAATGACCTCCATCCCGAGAACCTCGCTGAGCCTCTGCTTAACGATCCCCTGCAAGGCCAGATCCGGCTCGCGCGCAACAGTCACACCGGCATGCACGCGGTTGAACTTCTTGTCCACGAGGGCCAGGTATTCTTTGGCCATCGCGGGGAAGATCCCCTGCCGTCCGCGCTTGACTACCGCATCGAGGAACCTCAAAAACTGCTCGGGCGCATGATGTTTCAGCGCCCGCGCCAGAACCTCCTGCTTCTTGGCTTTGGGGACCCGGGGCGACTCCAGGAAATCGCGGACCGTATCATCGGCCTCGATGGCGCCTGCTACCGCCTCGAGCAAATTCGCATAAAGATCCGTGGAGCCTTTGCGCTCACCTGACGCAAACAGCGCCTCGGCGTAGTTTCGCGCTATGGTCGGCTCTCTCACCGGTTCTCCCCGAGAGCATTGAGATAATCCTCGACGATCTTACGATCGGCCTCACTCTCGAGCCGCGTCTCAATCAACTTGGACGCTGCCGCCAGAGAAAGATCCACTGTCTCCTGCCTCAGAATCGCTACCGCGCGCTCACGCTCCGTTTCAATCTCGCGTTTGGCGCGTTCCAGGATTCCATCCTGTTCCTCTCGAGTCTTGGCGAGAAGTCGCTCGCGCTCCTTCTCCGCCAACTCTTTTGCTTCCGCGACCAGCGCGCGCGCCTCTTCCTTCGATGAAGCCATGAGCTGCTTGTGTTGGTCCAGCGTCTCTTTGGCCTCGGCGTTGGCCCGTTCGGCATCATCCAGTTGTTTCTGGATGGTCCGTTCACGCTCCTCCGTCAGCTTCACGATAGGCGGCCACGCGAACTTCTTCAGCAACAAGAAGAGGGAAATGAAGACGAGCCAGGTCCAGACGATCAAACCCGGGTTGACTTGGAATGGCGAATCGAACCCGCCGCCGCCATGCGAATCGGCCGGCGCATGTTCCTGCAATACCGCCAGAAGTGTATACAACATCGAAATCAATTAGATGAGTTTGAACAGCAAGGCGAATACGAGCGCGATGATCGTCACACCTTCGAGTAGTACGGCGATCAGCAGAGCGATGCCGCGAATGTCGGCGCTGGCCTCCGGCTGGCGCGCGATGGCCTCAGCGGCCTGTCCACCAATACGTCCCAACCCAATGCCGGCGCCGATGATGATCATGCCAAGACCCAACGCCGCTGCGAACAGCGAGTATGCGCCCCTTGCGGCCTCAGCCGTCATTGGCTCCTGGAGTGCTGCGAGAATGTTCATCAACATGCTTTAAACCCTCTGATTGTTGGGAGATTCTCTCTCGTTTGCGTTTCCCGTGTTCACGTCGTCTCTCCCTTAACGATCGCTTCTACGGCGACCCGCCAACGGTCAACCGACCAGCGGGCTTCCTCGACCACCCGGCCGAGTACGTTTGCGAATGGCCTGAAACGCAGAGGCCATCCGATCCTGAATATCGTTAGTGCTCGTGTTGCATCATCCCGATGAACACGGCAGTCAGCAACGCGAATACGTATGCCTGCAACAACGCCACAAACATCTCGAGCATCATGATCCCGATCACAAGACCCGTCGCCGCAAAGCCGATACCCCATCTCCAATAGTCGAGGTGACCAAAGAGGAATATCAATCCCAGAAGGGAAAGGATCACAAAGTGTCCGGCAGTCATGTTGCCGAAAAGTCGGACCGTGAGCGCAAACGGCTTGACGAACTTACCGATGATCTCGATCGGGCCCATTGCGAGCGACATCGCCGTGGCGCCCGCACCTGTGAGTCCGGGCACCGTCGGAAATATCGTGCGGATGTATCCCTTCGGGCCCAGCTTCATAAACCCGCCAACCTCGATCGCGATAAACGAGCAGATCGCCAGCGCCGCAGTTACCGCTACGTTGCCGGTTGGCGATGCACCATGAGGCACCAATCCAAGCAGGTTGCAGTAGAGGATGAAGAAGAACAGGGACATGACAAAAGGAGCGTACTTGGCTCCCTCATGCCCGATGTTGGCGATTGCGATCTCATTCCTTACATAGAGGACGATCGACTCCATCGCGTTGGCGAAGCCCTTCGGGGCGTTCTTACTAGCCCGTTGTTTCTCCAGGCTACGGCCGGTGCCCCACATGGTCAGAAAGACCAGTATGGCCGCGATGAACAGAAAGATCACATGTTTCGTCGGAGTGAGATTCACCGCGAGCGGGCCCAAGTGCAAGTCGGGCCAACGGTGCCACGAAAAGGCGAAGTACGGTTCTATCCCAAACGAATACGCATCGGCC
>JBDGYW010001094.1:0-2626 GCA_039588935.1 Gemmatimonadota bacterium
CGGCCGAGCGTAAGAAGCGCGTCCAGGAAGCGCTCGAGCGTGTCGGGATGTCGCACCGCATGAAGCACTACCCGTCTCAGCTGTCAGGTGGTCAGCAACAGCGTGTTGCGGTCGCACGGTCAGTGGCCGGCGACCCGGCGATCCTGCTGGCGGACGAGCCGACAGGAAACCTCGACTCCACCAACGGCGAAGCAGTGATGGAATTGCTCCGCGACCTCCACCGCGAGGGAGCCACCATCTGCATGGTCACTCACGACCCTCGCTACGCCGCACACGCCGACCGAGCGATCCATCTGTTCGACGGCCGAGTCGTCGAGGATGAGTCGGGTGAAGCCGCCAAGGAACACGAGACGAAGCTTGAGGAAAGCGGTTTCGAAATGACATGATTTGCGGTGAGCCGTTGGAACGGTGACCCGTAGGCGGCGGCCGCGGGTCACTGGCTCACTCAAATTCCTAGGAAGCAGCTACACCTGGTGGACCGTCTCTCTCTGTCCATCGGCGTAGCTGTTCTTTGTTTGGTGTGCGGTCGCACTCAGCCAAACGTTCGATTCTGCGGTCTCTCCCACTCTCAGGCTCGGACATCGAAGTGTCCGATTTTGGGAATTTTCCTTTCCAAGAGTGAACACGACTATCATTTTCTGCTGTAACTGCGACAGCGTAAACCATTGTGTAACACAGTCTTATCCCAACGGAACGAATGGGCACCGATATTGCTATGTCATTGTGTGTGGATATGATCTAGCGAAGTGATTACTGGAGTGCATAGAGGACAGATGGACGACCTAAACACAACGACACGGCATAGAACGGAAACCGACGAACAATCTGGATCGGTTGTCGTGTCACGTGTGCTCGCGCGTCTATCACACCGCTATGCTGTAGACCGCAGGCTCGGCTGTGGAGGGACCGGTGTGGTCTACCTGGCCAGAGACGTCAGGATGGGGCGGCCGGTGGCCATCAAGGTCTTACACCCCGAGGTTGCATGCCGAATTGGAGCCGACACGTTCCAGCGTGAAACTCGGCTGACCGCGTCGTTACTACATCCCCACATCGTCCCAGTGCTCGATTCTGGATGTTTGGAAGGTGTCTTCTACTTCATAACACCTTATTTAGCGGAAGGCTCACTGCACGATCTGATCGAGCGTGAGAAGCACCTGCCCACAAGCTCGGCCGTCCGCATCGCCACCGATGTGCTCGAGGCCCTGGAGCATGCGCACTCGAGTGGGATTGTACACTGCGACTTGAAGCCGGAGAACATCTTGCTTTCGAACGGTCACGCGATCTTGGCCGATTTCGGGATAGCCCGGTATGCATCGGGAGCCGCCCCAAAGGACCGGGAACGGGTTTCGGGCAGTCCTGTCTACATGAGCCCTGAACAGGCTGCAGGTGACGACCGGCTAGATGGGCGCAGCGACATATTCAGCCTTGCGTGCGTCTTGTATGAGATGCTCGTGGGAACACCGCCATTCACCGGTCCACACGCCTTGGCGATCATTGCTGAGAGATTTCGCGGGCCCGCACCGAGCCTAGCTACCATGCGCCCGTCGGTGCCCCGCAGCCTCTCAACGGCTGTGGCCAAGGCTCTCTCTGTAGATCCCGACGATCGGTATCCGAACGCAGCCAGTTTTGCTGCTGCGCTTCTTCGCACGTCGGCGAGTCCGGCAATGTCTTGGCGACGGGGTTTCGGCAGAAGCAGCTTCGGGCGTGCTTTAGCCAGGTTAGCCAAGAGCGCGGTGTTCGCGCTTTCATTCATCGTCCCGGTATAGCGGCGTCCGAGCGGTTGTTTGCACGCCCGAAAGGAAGTCACGCTCTGCGCTTGCAGGAGGTGGGTGTGGCATATCCCGGACGTGCCGCTAAGATTCCACGTAACTTCATTGTTAGGATTTGAAGCATGATATCATTGCGGAACGTAGAGAAGTTCTACCCCCTCGGAGCCACCAAGCAGTTTGTACTCCGCCAAATCACACTAGATATCCACCAGGGCGAGTTTGTCACGATCATGGGGCCCTCGGGTGCAGGTAAGTCAACTTTGCTGGGCATCGTGGGGATGCTCGATGGCGCCTGGGCAGGCGAGTTCTACTTCGTCGACAACGCGGTCCATGAACTCAAGACCAAAAAGCGCAACGAGCTGCATAAGCAGTACATAGGTTTTGTATTCCAGCAATACCACTTGCTCGACAACCTCACGGTCTACGAGAACCTCGACATTCCACTCTCCTACAGGAACGTCCGAAGGTCTGAGCGACAGGCTATTGTGGCCGACATGCTTGACAAATTCCAGATCGTTGGAAAGAAGGACCTCTACCCGACTCAACTTTCTGGTGGCCAGCAGCAGCTAGTAGCTGTTGCGAGAGCGATGGTCTCTAGTCCGAAGCTCATCCTTGCAGACGAACCTACCGGCAGCCTTCACTCCTCTCAGGGAGTGATGATCATGGATCTGCTCAAGAGCCTCAATCAAGAGGGTACCACGATCATTCAGGTCACGCACAATGAGGATTACGCCAAGTACGGCAATCGAATCATACAGCTCCACGACGGCTGGATCGTCGACAGCTGATTGAGCCGAGTGTACCATGTCAAGTTCAGCTTCCCCACGCATTCTGATTGCCGATGACCAGCGAGATGT
>JBDGYW010001095.1:0-2625 GCA_039588935.1 Gemmatimonadota bacterium
GCCTTAAGGGAACGGACGGACCAGAATTGCTCGAACGGGCCATACAGCTCGGAGCTGTCCCGCGCGCAGAGAAACGCACCGAGGCTGCGTTGGGTGCCTTGGCACAACTTGGTCGCGACCTCGAGGTTATCACCTATGGCGGCGCCATGGGAGAGTCTGCAGTGGTTTCCCGAGGCATGAAACTCATCATCGTTGGTTCGGCATCATCTTCCAAGTCAACACCCAACGACACAAGAGACGCAGCGCGTGCGCTTGCCGCGGATAGTGTCGACCTTCTGCTGTTCACTGGCGGAGACGGAACTGCCCGCGACATATATGATGCCGTCGGCACAGCTATCACCACGTTGGGGGTTCCCGCAGGTGTGAAGATCCAGTCCGCGGTCTTCGCCACCAACCCTGCCGTGGCAGGCCAGGTTGCAGCGGCTTATCTCAAAGGTGGGCTGAGGCGCACGAAACAAGCGGAGGTGATGGACATCGACGAGGAGGAGTATCGCCGCGGGGTTCTCTCTGCGCGGCTTCACGGCTACCTGCAGATTCCAGATGCCAGTCACCGCCTCCAGAACCGGAAGGCTGCCACCGCCCCGAGTGAACGATTAACACAGCAGGCCATTGCTCAGGAACTCGTTGAGCGGATGACCGACGATCGCTTTTACATCGTCGGGCCAGGCACCACATGCGCATGCCTCATGGAGATGTTGGGCCTGGGAAACAGTCTGCTCGGCGTCGACATCATCCGCGGGCGACAGCTGGTCGGAAAGGACCTGAGCGAACAGCAGATCCTGAAGTCAATTGGTGACGAGGAATGCTGCCTCATACTCACCCCGATTGGAGGTCAGGGGTTTCTCCTGGGGCGCGGAAATCAACAGATCTCCCCGGATGTGATAAGGAAGGTCCTCAAGGAGAACATCATCGTAGTCGCAACGAGCGAGAAACTGAGCGCGCTCAGGGGCAGACCGCTGCTCGTCGATACAGGAGACGCAGACTGCGACTCTTACCTTCCTGGATACTATCGAGTCATCACAGGCTATCGTGAAGCCACGGTCTACAGAGTCACCGATCGGACCTGATTCGCTACTCCTGCCGCAGCACCTCCACCGGATCCACTCGTGTTGCCCGCCTCGAGGGTACATAGCAGGCGAGGATGCCAACGAGCACCAGCACGGGTGTCACAATGGCAAAGGTCGCCGGGTCCGTGGGTTCTATCTCGAAGAGCAAGCTCCGCAAAAACCTGGTGAGGGCGAAAGATGCGCCCAGGCCGAGCACGATACCGATGGCGATGGGCTTCATGCCGCTGACCACCATCAGTCTGAGAATGTCGGATCTCTTGGCGCCGAGTGCCACACGAACTCCGATCTCCCTTGTGCGCTGGCTTGCAGCAAACGACGTCACCCCGTACACGCCGATTATAGCGAGAAACAGAGCAAGAGCAGCAAAAGAAGAGAGCAGTAGGGTGTTGAACCTTGGGCGTGCGATGTCGTCGGAGATCTCACGATCGAGGCGGATCACCCGCGTGATCGGAAGATCGGGGTCAACGGTCCAGATTTGCTCCTTTAGAAGGGGAATGAGGTTAGCTGGGTCGCCGCTGGCGCGAACGACCACGATGCCTTCCTTCTGACCGTAGCTGCCAAATGGAAAGTACACCTGCATTCGGTCCGCTTCATCGCCGAGGCCGAACGCTTTCACTGTGTGCGTGACGCCGACGATCGTGTGTTCGGTGACGTGGTCGGATTGAAACGGAAGGTCCAATCGCATTCGCGCGCCAACCGCGCCTCCGTCGGGCCAGAACCTCATCGCCAGTGCTTCGTTCACGATGACCGGCGCAGCGTCACTGTGGTCGTCCAGCGCTGTGAAACCGCGTCCTTCCTTCAGGGTGGCCCCAATGGTTTGCAGGTAGTCTTCCGATATCCAGTTGCCGGCCTTGAGCGGCGATGTATCGTTGATTTCCTCAAGCCCATCGATTTCCACGGTTCCAAAGAGCCACGGAACGTCCGGTGGTAAACCGCGAGACAATGCCACGTGCCGGACGCCGGGGAGCTGTTGTATACGATTGGCGACTGCTTCGAAGAACTCGGATCTTTGCCCCTGGTCCGGATAGCGAGCGTCGGGCAGCGACACCTCGAGCGCCACTACGGCAGACGGGTTGAACCCCGGATCGACACGTCTGAGTTGAAAGAAGCTGTTCAGCAGCAATGCGGCCCCGAGGAACAGCACTAGCGCCATGGCAACTTCAGCAACAACGAGGGTTTGGCGGAGAGTAGAACGGCTCGAGCCGGACGTGCCGGTGCGGCTACCGGATCGCAGGGCATCTGTCATGGCTGTGAATCTGAGCTGCGCCGCCGGGGCCAGTGCGAAGATCGTAGTGGTGAGGAGCGAGAGGCCCGCCGTGAACACGAGCGCAAGCGGGTCGATCCGAACCGATCGAAGTTCCCGGATGTCCCGGGCGGCGAGTCCAACGACACTGTCCATCGCCCAGCAGCTCAATACTATTCCGAGCACCGCGCCCGCTACGCTCAATACCAGGCCTTCGATCAGTAGCTGCCGCGTCACTCGCGCCCTGCTCGCACCGAGCGCCGCGCGAATCGCGAACTCGTGCTCTCGGGCCATACCTCTCGCCATCAGCATGTT
>JBDGYW010001096.1:0-2624 GCA_039588935.1 Gemmatimonadota bacterium
ACTCTGTATCATCGCCGAGATAGGTTTCACGGTACACGGTTGTGGAGGCGGCATCGCGAATCATGTATCCTCGAAGTGCCTCACTCGCGATAACCACCACCGGCCTTCGTTGGCGGGCCGCAATCATCTGAGCGTACTGCAAATCGGTGGCTATCATGGTAGCGGATCGGCGCACGCGGGCGCGCTCCAGCGTTGGTGCCAACCGTAGGATCGCGAACGAAGCCAAGATCGACGATACCACCAACACCAAAACCAGTTCGATTATCGTGAAGCCGCGTTGGCTGTCGAACTGTCCCATTTTCACCTAGTTTTCAGAGCCCTTCTTCAGCATCCTAAGACCCGAACAGATCAGAGTCTGCAAGGGTCAGGCCAGCTACCTTCAGAACCATTGGCGACAGCGATCTCAAAGTCAAGCGGTTACATCACAAAAACCGGCTAGGTCTCACCGTTTTCCGTGCGGCGGGTAGCCTTATCCGGCCCTCCCACGGGTAGGCGCAGTCGAGCTCGGCATCCGGCTTTATCCTCTCGGTTTTCGAGGGTAATAGTGCCGCCGTGCCCTTCGGCAATCTGAAGGCACAGCGCCAATCCAATCCCCGAACCCTTGGACTTCGTGGTGTAGAATGGAACGAAGAGATTCGAGGTGTCCGGAACACCGTGTCCCTCGTCCTCGACAACCACTTCCACGGAACCGTTCTCCGCTCGCCAGCGAACTGCAACGCCACCACCTGTTTCCTCCGCCGCATCAACGGCGTTGTCCACCAGATTGATCAACAACTGGTCGAGTTGATCACCATCTGCCAGGATCATTGTGCTCTTCCCCGCTGTCACCTCCACGCGCATGCGGGTTTCGAGCGCTGTGATCCTCTTGATCCACGTTCCGACGTCCAGCTCATCCAGTACAGGGGGAGGAAGTCGAGCCAGTCGGGCGTAGGATGCCATGAAACGGCTCAATGCGTCAGACCGCGAGGCAATGATCGACAGGCCTTGTCGCAGGTCGTCGTTGCTTTCGGTGTTGCGTGGGTCGCGCTTCACGATGGCCTGGAGACTGTCGGCGATGGACCGGATCGGGGCGAGTGAGTTGTTTATTTCGTGGCTGAGCACACGGATCAACCGTTTCCAGGACTGGCGTTCCTCTTCCCGCAACAAGCGGCTCAAATCTGTGAGTACCAACAGTTGGTGAGGCCGCCCGCCCTGTCGGAACGTACTGGTCCTTACCTCCCAGCGGCCGGATCCACCCGGGAATGCACGTTCCAGAAGGCGTGGTGCATCTCCCTGCAGGCAGTCTTCAACTCCAAGGTCCTCTACCGAAAGTCCAATCAGGCTGAGTGCAGACTTTGCAAACAGCCGTTCTCCGCCCCGATTAACCAACCTGAGTGTCCGTTCGTCGTCGAACGCCATGACGGCGACATCGATCTCCTCCATGACCTTTCGGAGCAAAGCCGTGGCTTCGAGCGCACCCAGGCGTTGCCGATGCAGCGTATCACCCAGAGTGTTCGCCTCCAACACTGCCAGACCCAACGAGTCCTTGCTGCTGCCGATTCCGCGAGCCCTCATTGAATAGTCGCCCTTGTGCAGCGCGGCCAGCATGTTGGAGAGTGTCTGCAACGATCGTACAACACGTTCGCGGAGCACCACGGCAAAGCCGATCCAGCCGATGCCGATGATTGTGGAAAGGGTCCACTGCACTCTCGCGGAATAATCGCCGAGCCAGAGCAGGATCAAGGCAATGGAGCTGCCTGGAAGACCCGCGAGCAATGCGAGACCGAGGATGAGGAAGTCGTATGAAATGACAGACCCCCTCGCCCCCTGTTTAGCCGTCATAGGCCGTGTCGTTGGAGGCGCCGATACAGCGCGCTACGACTCAAGCCGAGCGCGTCGGCGGCTTGGCTTACGTTTCCCTCATGACGTTGGAGTGCTTTTTCGATGAGTATCTTCTCGACTTCATCCAGCGTCAGATCATCAATCTGACCACTTCCCGCTGAAGGCGCTACCAGCCCTAGGTCGAGTGCCCTAACGTGGTCGTCTAGGGCCAAAAGCACCGCTCGCTCGACAGCGTGCCTGAGTTCACGAATGTTTCCGGGCCACGGATGGTCCAACAGAGCTTGTGATGCGTCTTCCGAGAAGCCCGCCTTGGGCTTTCTGTACCGCTTCGCCTGGCGCTCGAGAAAGTGCTGGGCGAGCAGTGGAATATCCTCTCTGCGTTCACGAAGCGGTGGTAGGTGGATTTCCACTGTGTTGAGCCGGTAAAGCAGGTCCTCGCGAAAGCGGCCAGCCGCCACCTCGGACTGCGGGTCTGCATTCGTGGCCGAGATCACGCGCACATTCACCTGTCGAGTTTTTGAAGACCCGACCCTCTGGACTTCCCCCGTCTCCAGCGCTCGAAGCAGCGTCGCCTGTTGCTTGAGCGGCACGTTTGCAATCTCGTCGAGGAACAGGGTGCCGTCGTGGGCCAGTTCGAAACGTCCCACTCGATCTGCCTTTGCATCGGTGAACGCGCCCTTCACATGGCCAAAGAGTTCGCTCTCGAACACACCCTCGGGGAGCCCACCCACGTTCACCGCGACGAGTGATTTCGGCGCGCGCGTCGATGCACCGTGCAGCCAGTGGGCGACCACTTCTTTGCC
>JBDGYW010001097.1:0-4285 GCA_039588935.1 Gemmatimonadota bacterium
ATCCAGCGCCCAACCGCAGCGAAGCTCAGTTTGAAAGGATACCGCTCCTTCGTTTTGACAATGTGCGGCATTGCCTGCACATCTTCGGGGTAGTCACAGTCGAAGGACAGTGTGAAGCATGCCTTCTTTCCACGCCATAGACTCCGACCGGCGTTTCCCGAGTAGACCGCACGAACGAAGCGCTGGGGAAACCCGAAGGTAATCAGAGCTATCAACGGGAGGTTAGCGTTTTGCCGGCTGATCCAGCGATATATGCCATCAGGTAGAATCACGATTCACAATCTCGGTGGCGGTTGCCCGTCGACTGCGGTTGCCCGCAACACACGCACTGGAGTTGACCGATATTGAGCAACAAGCATGCCCTCATGAGTGCCTTCACAGGTACCACTCAGAGAGGGCGTCTCGACTAGAGGTGTGGCAGAGTCCGAATAGTGAAATACATGAAGATGATGCCGAGAACCTCGAGCACCGCGAGGTTGCGCAGGTCGGTCATGCGGATCTTGAGCGCATTTATCGGCAACAGCCCCTTGACGTCCTGGTAGGCGAGGGTCAGTACGCCAGCGGAAAGCCCCATGAGAACATAGAGCACATCGAAATCCAGGGTGACGAAGAACGCCGCGGCCAAGTAGCCCATCCAAGCCACGAACGTGGCACGGCCAAGTGACAGAGTCATGCGATTCATGTAGAGACGGTACTTGTATACGGTGTACAGGCTCTTGAAGGAAGCGTAGATCAAAGCCATCCAGACAAATAGGCCCAGCAATCCAGTCTCACCCATGTTCTGCAGGAAAGTGTTGTGTGCTATCAGCGCACCGGTGTACTGACCGTACTTGCCTTTTCCGATGCCGAAAAGGGGACGCTCTTTGAGCATCTGATTCCCTTGGGCCCACATCTCTATCCTCTGCATCGCGGACTTTTCCTCGTTGTCGATCCTGCCGAGCCGCGAGGGACCGAAGGCTACGGCGACCACCACCGCTGCGGCACCGATCACGACGCCGAACTTCCCCAGCCGACCGTGAAAGTACAACACCAGCATCACGAATAGGGCCAGCCACGCACCTCTCGAGTTTGCGAGATAGAGGCCGGCCATTATCAACGATCCCGAGACTATGGCAAACACCTTCCAGGGGAACCGCCACTTCCCCAGCACCATCTCGAGGCAGAACGGCACTGCCGGAAGCAACAAGGCCGAGAAGACGTTTGAACCATCGAATATGCCGATCCACGTCACGCGATCGTCGGAGTCGAGTGGCTGTCCGGCCCACCCAACGCCGTGCTGTGCATGATAGATGGCCTGGATCCCGAGAAGAGCCGACTGGGCAACCATGAGCGCGATCACGCCGCGAAACCTGGCTCGCGAAGTCAGCGCGAGCCAGAACAGCAGCGGCAGGAGCACGCGCTTGCCGTACAGAATCGCTTGTCCAATTCCGGTTATCGGGTCGAAGTTCCTGAAGTTCGACAGGAGGATCATCACGATCCAACCGGCCAGCCACGGGGTAATCATTGGCTTTGGACTTGCATATCGGCCGCCGGCGACCAGGAACCCTGCACCCACGGCAACGATCACGAGCAGGTAATCACCCGGCAGCAACCGGAACCCTGGAAGCCATTCCGTAGGTCGGATGTACAGCATGAACAGGTACGCCAGCAGACCAAGGTAGGGTAGCGGATCGTTGGAGACAGCCTGTGCGACACTGCGCCGCGGTGGCTGGGCAGGAGCACCGGTAGCCGGCGCCATCGGAACCGCGCCTAGCGAAGCGCCAAAGGCCGGCGAACCGGCCGGCTCCGAAGCGCCCAGACCACCCCGCATCATTCTAGCCATGAGCCAACTGAATCGCTCTTAGGCCAGGTCCACAGTGAGACCGAGCTGAACGAGCTGGAACCGGCAGCCGCACCGATGTCATCCCTCCACGCGGAAGACCCTACCGTAATGCGGCCCGGCGCCCCGTCTGGCGCTAGCCGCACGAGCATCCGTCTGCAACCAGCCTGCCACCGTGGAACGGGTCCTGAGGGCGTATCCCGAGCCAGGACACGGTGCCGAGAAAGCCCGGCGGGCTTCCATATCTGGCCCTAAGCCGTTGATTTGTAACAACATAGAGATGTTGCGCCCGGGTGGACAGCACCAGGGATCCGGGTGTTGCACGGACGCAACGCGCGACCCTCCCCCCAACTCGGGGAGGCCAGAGAACGACCGCCGTATTTGTTCGTGATCGTCCTCTGAGTGTCGCTTCACGGGCTCGGATCGAACTCGAACGCGCCGATGTCGAAGTCGGCTCCGACGGGTCGTGCGGTACCCAGGAAGTCCGTGGTCGGAGCGAGAACCGAGTTGAGCGACACGCGGCCGACGTCGATGGCAGGTGATCCCGATCTGAGTCGGTAGTCGTTGGAGCCCGCATTCACGAACAGGGCCTGCGCCGTCGCCGTGAACGAGTTCGAACCGTGACCCGCCGCCTGCCACTGAGCCAGTGATATAGTGCTCGATTCCTCGTTCAACGAGAACGAGTTCGTCACCACGTTGTTGTCGCTCGAGAACGAGGCGTTACCAACCACTATGCTGCCACTCGCGCCAAGCAGCACGTTGTTGAATATCGTGTGACCACCCCGGTCCGCCGTGATCTTGATCGACGTTGTTACGGATCGTCGTCCGCTGTACACCGTCCATATTCAAACCGTTCGTCACAACATCGAAAATCCGATTACCCTCAATCAGCACATCGTTCACAATACCATCACCGCCTATCGAGGCATCACCGTTCATGTGGATACCCTGTGCACCGCCCGAACCCGATACCTGCGATATGACGTTGCCACGAATCACCGTGAAATCACTGCCACCGTTAGCCAAGTAGATACCGTGCGACTTGTCAGGATTCACAGCTCCAGTACCGGTAATCACGTTGTTCTCAACCAATCCGTTCGAGTACTGCGATAGATAGAAACCCTCATGACCAGCATCAGTGCACGTGTTGTCCCTGATCACATTACCACGCATCGGCGAAGTCGCCGTCGCACCACGCGCAGCAATACACCTGTCCTGAGAGTTCCGAATGCTAAACCCCTCAATCGTGATGTAATCCACGTCCTGCAACCGTATCCCATCCCCAGTCGGAGCCGGCTGGTTGATCTCAACGTTCTCCTTGGCCAAGAACACCAGCGGAGAACCAGAACTACCCGAGGTCGTTATCCGCATGCCCCTGTAGAAACCATCGTGCACCAGCACCGTGTCTCCCGGTCCCGCCGCGTCGGCTGCAACCTGAATACTCGAGTACTCCTGCGTCGCCCCCGGTGTGTCATCCACACAAAGCACAGCCGCCGATGCGCAGTCCGGACCACCGCCGCCAGCTTGCGTCGTCTCACTCACACTCGCAGACTGAGCGCTCTCATTACCGGCCGCGTCATACGCGCTCACAGCATAGGTGTACGTCGTGGCCCCCGAAAGGCCCGTGTCCGAATAGCTGGTGCCCGCCGCACTCGCAAGCAGCACACCGCCACGGTACACCCGGTAACCCGTAACTGCCACGTTGTCACTCGATGCGTTCCAAGTCAGATCAATGCGAGAACTCGACACCGCCACCGCAGACAAACCCGTCGGTACCGTAGGCGCCTGTGTGTCCGCTTCTGGCAAGGTCGTGGCGCTGACGGCCGCCGACTGCGCACTCTCGTTGCCAGCAGCATCGTAGGCAGTCACCGTGTAGTTGTAGGTCGTGGACGCCAAAAGGGCCGTGTCCGCGTAGCCCGTGTTGTCCGTGCTCCCAACCAACACACCTCCCCGATACACCCGGTACCCTACAACACCCACGTTGTCGCTCGATGCGTTCCACGTCAGATCGATACGAGAACTCGACACCGCCACTGCCGCTAACCCGGTCGGTACCGTGGGCGCCTGAGTGTCCGGTTCTGGCAAGGTCGTGGCGCTGACGGCCGACGACTGCGCACTCTCGTTGCCCGCAGCATCATAGGCTGCAACAGTGTACGAGTACGTCGTGGACGGCGAGCGACCGACATCTGAGTGCGTCGTGTCGACAGTACTGCCCACGTGTTCACCGTCCCTGTATATTTGATACCCTGCAACGCCTATGTCATCAGTGGCGGCATTCCACACTAGATCTATCTGGGAACTCGATACCGCGACGGCTGACGACCCCAAAGGGACTGAGGGAGGAAGACTGTCAACTTCCCCAGTTGCCGGAGTTCCGGTGGCATTGAATAGTATGGAGGAGCCGGTCACGTTCGGCACGCTGGCGCGTACCCTCTGACCACCCACCCGTCCACCCAACGTCCATGT
>JBDGYW010001098.1:0-2622 GCA_039588935.1 Gemmatimonadota bacterium
ACTGAGTCGGAAGACCTACGTGCAGATGGTCGGCGGTGCCAACGTGCCGCACCGTTTCCAGCCCGGCAGCTCGGAAGTAGAATTCGACTGCCGCGTTCCTCCAGTCCGGCCTCCCGATTGTGCGCAGATCCATGGCGTGCACGAACCCGTCGCTCTGCCGGTAATGCATCGATTCCAAACGTGCAGGCAACCCCATTGCCGCATAGTCCTCAGGCGTACGATGCAGATCGGTTATTACGATGTCCTTTTCAACCAGAATCACAGTGCTGACCGCGATTCGCAGCATGGGGTGTAGGGACCTGTAATACTCGCGAACCTCGGAGCTTTTTGCGTTGACGCTGGAGAGGTATAAGAGCGCATAGCCGCAGTAGACGAGGACCAACGGCAATGCGACGCGCTTTGCGAGCACTCTCACCCTAGCCTTGCCCGTGAGTTTCTTCGATACCACGGCCGAATAGAGAGTCAGGACGAGTCCCGTGGCAACTACGCCGCCTGCCAGCGCAAGCCAGGTTTGAGCCCCACGAGCTGCGTAGAGGTAGATGGAGGCGCGGACGAGAACGGCGAACGGCAGCACGACGAGGAGGATCAGGCTCAGCACCAGGAAGACCAGACGGAACAGAAACGGTCGCCGTTTTGCCTTCGCATCCGGAGCCTCCCACGAGATGCCCGACTCGGACACCCGAGGGACGTTTGCTAAGATCTGTTCTCGGTCCACACCAACAATTACGGACCGGGACAAACTACAGTTTCGAGGAGAATGCGGCTAAGGATTCAGCTCTGGCATCGGTAACGCGTTCAACGACTCCCTCACCTGCTGAGCAAGAGCGAGAGGATGGACGGGTTTGCGGACAACCGCATTGGCCCACACCGACAGGTCACGCTGGCCCTTCTCCTCCTGGAGCAGTATTACGTTAATTGCCGGGCTGATTCCTCTGACCTCACTCACTGCACCCTGAAATTCCGGATCGTCTACCGCGAAATCGAGCAGAACAGCGCCAATTTCATCGGGTCGGGAGCGGACAATTTCAACTACGGCAGCGGCCGTTCTCGCGATCAAGACGTCGACACCGGCGCGCTCGAGCACCGTACGCACGTCATCGATGACCCACCTCTCCTTGCCTGCGACCACGGCAGTGTTCTTCTTGGCGGGGGGCGCCGCAGACACACTTTCTGCGTCCACTTCAGCTGAGGATTCCGGTACGAGCCCGCGCTCCAGAACCGGCGACACGATGCACTGATACCCTTGCACACTGCCATCACCATCATGTCGCAGCGTCGCCGCGAGCAGGCCGCGGAAGGACACTCCCGATTTGGTGAGGAACTCGACCTGGAGGTCCCTTGTAGCCCCGTTCTCCTCTACGTCCTGCTGGAATTCGCGAATGTCTTCAGGGTTCTTGTAGAGTTTCCGAGCTTCCAGCCCTAAAAACTCCGCCCTGGTGTAGCCGAAAAGGTCGATTGCACTGTCGTTCACGTCCGCTACCCTCCCGTCACGTTGGGAGCAGTAGATCGCATCACGGGACAGCTCGAATAGGCTTCGGTACTTGTCCTCGCTCTCACGCAGAGCCTGCTCGGTGAGCCGACGCTTGTTCACATCGCGCGCCACCACCAGCATGTATTGACGATCCCCGAACCGGCGCCGCGCGAGCGCAACTTCGACGGAAAACGAGGTTCCGTTGCGGCGACGATGAGATCCCGTATCGTAGACGCGTGGCCGGTTCGCGTCACGAGTGTCGGTTACGTGGTCGGCAACTCCATCCGGACTCTCGAGCGGGAAATCGAGATCGAGATCCCGTACGCCCATGGTGAGGAGTTTTTCCCGACGATGACCCAACCAGCGACACGCTGTCTCATTCGCATCTATGAATCGGCCGGTGTCCGGATCTGTAATGAAGATGGCCTCTCCGGCCTGATCCATGATTTTTCGAAATCGGCTCAGCTCCTGTTCTCTCCGTTCCTGATCGGCCAGTAGCGTAGCCACCTCTTCCCTGTGGGCCGAAATCTCATCGATTTTCGCCTGCAGCTGTTCGATCTCTGCCCTGAACTTGTCCTCACTCTGCTTCCACTGTGTGATATCTCGTGCGATGATCGTGGCGGACACCACACCGCTGTCGCGCTGATTCGGGGCAATCCGGCAGTGATACCAGGCACCAGGTGCGAACGGCGCGTGTCCGTTGCACACAAAAGCATCCGGTTCGCCATCGGCAAAAACGCGTGAGAGCGCGTTACTCACGGCATTCCGGTGTTCTGCAGAGATGTATTCGAGAACGGCCCGACCCACCGCACTCCCGTCCGGAGCACCCGGTGCCGGACGATTCAGGAACAGGATCGTGCCATCGGGTTTCACTATGAGCACGATATCGGGCTGATACCCTGCCTCAACGAAAGCCGCCGTGATTGCGCCTTTGTCATCTGGACGTGCAGAACTAACGACACCAGGCCCCTTGGACACGAGCCTGTCCTCAGAGTCGGATCCGGCCCTGCTGCTAACCCATGGCCTCGTAGTTCTTTCGTCCACGCCTGTTGTCCTCATCGTTACACCCGCAGCGAAACCTCAGATTCTACTTCGTCGCAGACCGGCTTTTGTGGCATTCCACATTTCAACATCGGTCGGTCCAGGCCCAC
>JBDGYW010001099.1:0-2621 GCA_039588935.1 Gemmatimonadota bacterium
CAACCGTGGCGGACATCGACGGTGACGGATCACTCGACGTCGTTATCGGCGACGAGTCGCGGTATATCTACGCCTTTGATACTGACGGGAACATGATCGACGGGTTCCCCATCGCGACGGCGGACGCCATTCGCGCGACGCCGTTTCTCGACGACGTGGATGGCGACGGGGACATCGACATGATTCTCTCGGGCTGGGATAAGAACCTATACGTCTGGGATTTGACCGGCACCTACGACCCGGGTAACACGCCGTGGCCGACTTTCAGGGCCAACGTGCACCGAAACGGCCAGAGCGAATTCGAAATTCCCACGGGTACAGGCGGGACCGGTAGTCAACCGATTCACGAACCAGTGTTGGTGCCCAAGCTCGTACAGAACTACCCGAATCCCTTCGGGGCATCGACGACGATTTCGTTCTACGTCACCGACGGCGCGCCTAAAAATGTCTCGCTCCGAGTTTACGACGTCTCGGGCGCCCTCGTTAAGACGCTCGTCAACCGGACGCTCCCACCGGGCCGGCACGACGTCGAATGGGGCGGGGAGGACGACCATGGAAACCGGGTCGGAACCGGTCTGTATTTCTATCAGCTGCGCGAACGAGAGTTCGTCATGACTAAAAAGCTGTTGCTGATCCGATAGATCGTCCCCCTACCGGCGCACGAATTCAGATCGTTAATTAAATAAGAAGGTTATGAAGCCCGCGTATGTATGGATCCGGACAATTCACCTATCTGGATCGACAGATCATTTAACCTTTGAAATCACACGGAAAGTGTCGTACAATTAGTCATCTGTAATGTGATTTCCTCCTCCCTGACGCGCATTATCGAGACGGGGGGAGCGCTGTGCATAGGAACGCGGGGGAGGGCGTTCCGCGAGACAGGAGGTGGCCCGTGAGAAGGGCTATCGGTCTCCTTCTTGCCCCGTTGTGTGCAGTAGTCATCCTGAGTCTTCTTGTCACACCGCAATCCAAGATTCAGCATCAAGACTCGTCTGCTTTCGGGAAAGCGCTGCAGCAAGCCGTGTACCGCCTGGAGGGCGGGAGCAAAATGCTCCTCGCTGGAACGGCAACACCGGTGTTGGCTGCCGCGCAGCAGGCCACGTACGACGGACGTTACACGTGCGAGACGTACGAGCCTGGCATGTCCACGTGTGACCCGGGAACGGGTTGCATAGATCATACGGCGGATCCGCAGGGACACACGTGCCTTGACGAGTTCTATACTTGTCAGGTCGCGACGTGCGACACGTACGATCCGCAGATGATGACGTGCGATCCCAACTCGGCGGCGTGTGGGACTCCGGGTGGTCTGCACACTTTTGAGCAGGCACCGTACAACCACACGTGCGATGGTCACACCTGCGACGGCGCATTCACCTGCGACTTCACGGTGGATCCTCGGGCGGAGACGTGCGACGCGGCGGACCCGCAGTGTCATTACACTACGTTCGACGCGTTCATGATCACCTGCAACCCGATGAAGGAAGAGTGTCGTATCAACAACCCGGGTCACTGTACGGCGGAAGGGTATGATACCTGCGATCCGACCCTGCCGACGTGCGATCCGGTGAACTGCGCGACCTTCGATCCCAATCTTCCCGAGTGTGGAACGCCGACGGAGCAGACAACCTGGGGTGGCGTAAAAGCCATCTTCCGGTAGGATTCGACTGCTGTGTACGAGGGAGGTAAAGAAAGTCCGGGGGCGGGGCTGTCAAGCCCCGTCCCCGAATTTCAATGATATGAGGAGTGAGAACGGGTAACATCTGAAGACATCGGTTTGCCGGCAAAGGGTTTTCATGCGACTGTGGATCCGAAACGCTTCCTTTCTCCTCGTGATCGGCGCCGCGTTGGGTGTCCTGGGGCTCTTCAGTAGAGACCTCTATCGGCTGCTTTCCTTCCTGAGCTTTCTCGTTTTTATATCCACGTTTCTGCCCGGATTGACGGGTCTTCGCGAACTCCGCTGGTTCGATATTGTAGGCGCCGTCATCGCTGCCGCGCTGGGATTGGTGTTGTGGCGGTTCGCCGACCTGGGCTTGCTCCACCTTTACCTGTTCCTGTCGATTGCGCTCGTCTTCCTGTTCCGGCGAAGCGATTCCCAAGAAGTCCGCCATCTGGCGAGCTACGCGCTGGCCATTGCATGCGTGACGATCGTCGCGGAACTGGTTCGCCTCGTTCCACTGGTTTGGCACGCGCGAATGGGCGTGGCGTCGTTTCTCTCGGCGGTCGGTGAGATTCTGGCGCGTGAAGATAGAAATCTCGGACCGACCGCCATGGCGCTGCCGCTGTTGGGTGTGTTGATGATCCTGTGGCTGGTGCGCGACGGGTTGGCCGAAAGCCGCCGCCGACGTCGATGGCTCCACGGCGTCCTCCTGATGATGGCCACGCACCTCGTCTACCTCGTGGTTCTGAAATTCTACGCGCGGTGGATCGATACGTTTCGAGGCGGGGACTGGTTCATACTCAACTCGCAACACGTGTTTCTGTTGCTCAGCAGCGGTGTGTTTACCATTGCCGATCGCGGTAAACAAATACGCTCTCTGACTCCTCCACGCGTGGGCCGCGTGGGCTACGCGTCCCTCTTCGCCCTCGCAGCCGGACTCACCGCAGCACTCTCGCTC
>JBDGYW010001100.1:0-2618 GCA_039588935.1 Gemmatimonadota bacterium
GTGAGGTGACCTTCGATGGAGTGGGGCCCTGGGCGCTCGCCCTTGTAAAGATGCTCATAACGCACCTGCAACAACGTTCCCGTAGTCAACAGGTAGAGCGCTTCGCCGGACATGCGGCCACCCGCGAGGCAGACGCCGCGTTGGGTCCAATAGCTGGGTTCCTCGCCAGCGTGTTGCGCCATGACGATGCGGCCACTGAGTGCGGGGGTGGCATCGCCCACTAGCGCGATGACGGCTTGGAGCACCTGGGCTTCTGCGCCACGCTCTTCGTCAAAGGCGCGCATCATGTCACCGTGCTGGTCGGCTACCGCCCGTGCCTTGGTCTTGAGGTCTTTCAGATCGTCGGTCATAGGGGAGTCCTTTGTTGGAAAGGGCTTTGGTGGTCATCGGCTGTCCCGCCTACCAGGTGTCAAAATGTTGTTGAATAAGTGTGGACCAAGAGCCTCGTTCGGGTAGCCGAATGAGTTCTTCTGGTGAGACGTAAGACGACGGCCCTATGGAGGGACGAACTAGGTCGAGGTACATCGAGAACTTGCCGTCTTTGGTGTCGTAGAAGCGCTCATCGACTTTCAGGGCCTTGAGCTCTTTGTGGCAGCTCTTAGCGAGTGTCGTGTCGATGCCTACGGTGGTCCAACGGTGTTCGGACTGTCTGAGCGTGGGCTCTATCCAGCAGTCTGGTTTGTCGATGTCGTATTTGCCGAGCTCCTTGCCACGGCCAGTGCGCTTTAGCCCAAGCAGGGTGACCGCTACGTCACAGCCAACCACCGCGAGGATGTCCTCAAGTACGGCTGCGCCGGTCAGCTCTGGGATGACGTGAATACCCACCTTGTCACGAGAGATCCCAGCGGACTCGACCAGCGCCAAAAATTGGCGAGCGTGGGAGCCGTGCTCGCACGAAAACGCGACGCGGCCAACGTTGTCAAAAACGGTGCGAACTAATTTTGGATCACGTAGCCAGTTGGTGCGACGAGTAGTGATGTTGGGCACCACTCCTGCTTGCCGCAGCTCTTTGATGAACGAGCCAATCTGCGGATGGCTCATGGGCTCGCCCCCGCCGATAGCTACCTCGAACACGCGCAAGGACGCGAGGGTCTCGGTGATCTGGTAGAAGTAGTGGTCGTTGGCATGCTTACCGGTGACGGATGAGTCCTGGTAGCAAAATTTGCACTGGCGGTCGCAGAAGTCAGTGATCTTGATGTCGACGAGCTCGGGAACGGTGGCCTTGGTGTACGGTCGTTTGAGGTCGTCGAACGAAAACCGAACCTTGGTGCCCGTGCCGCGGTTGAACAGGACCCAGAAGTGGCCATCCTTGCGCGCGACGAGGGGCCCCGCGGCGTCAGCAATGGGCAGCTTGAAGGAGCCACTAAATCTCAATGGATGATGTCCGTTGTTGTCGTTGCCACCAAGAACGACCAGATCCTTTTGGTCCAGGTAGGCACAGAGCTCTTTCACGAAGGCGACGTCGGGTAGGTGGCTGTGCGTCCAATCGCGCGGTACCGTCCATTGGCTGGCGTGGTCGACGTACATGTCGAGCCCGTGCTCGCTGGTGATTTTATCGAGGGATATGTCCGCCTCGAACAGCGAGCGCAGCACGAGCAACGCTAGCTCGTCGGGGAGGTCGAGACTGGGCCAGATTTGGGCGGCCAGATACTGACGCTTCGCGCCCTTGCTGGCGAGCGTAAAGGTCCCCCAGCCGTACGCCATGTAGTCGTCGGTGCCCTTGAGGTCGTCTCTCTGGTTGGGTAGGAAGATGAGACTGTGCGAGGAGCTGCTGTTGGAAGCAAAGCCTAGGCGAATGTTGGTGATGTTCATGGCATCTTCTTTCGGTATTGTGCGATGAGGGCGTCGGTGTCTGGCGGCATGGGCGGAGGGTGCTCGTTGCGCTTGGGTTCATATGGCCAGCATTCATTTTTGATGAACTGCAGCCGGTCGTAGAGGGCTATGGCCAAACGTTCCGGGTGGTCGTCGTTCGGTCGCTCGTGGTACGGGCAATCGTCGTGAACACCAGTAGTGAGGCAACGTAGCCAGGCGTCTGGTAGCGGCTCGCCCGCACCGTGATCGCCGAAGAACATGTGGTTGGCCACGGCTTCGCCGATGAGGCAGGCGACCTCTTGGTAGCCAGCGTCCAGCTCGTCCCAGTCGGAGAGGTTGTTGGGATGGTCGCCTCGCTCATCACGGCGCCAGGCGTTCTCAACCTCGTGGACGAGCTTGCCTAACGTCTCACGGTCTTTGCCGTGTAGGCCCTTCCCGACCTCGATGGCATCGAGTAGCCGTGCCATGACGGCGCAGGCGGCCAGTGCGCAGTCGGTGCCTTCGCCTGGTGGGCACGCCTCGGCCCGAACACGGAGTCTTTGGAGTGTAGCTCGGTGGTCGGTGGGCTTTTTTGAGATGGTCATTTTGCGTCCGTTGCATTTTTGTAGATGGCCATCAGACCGAGCGGCTCGGGTGCATCCTCGTCATCGCCGACGAGTGCAACGAAGTCGACGGGGACCCCGCTCTGCGCCGCGGCCATGCCGCGCAACAGGGCGAGCTCGCGCTTGATGCGCGCGAAGGTTTCCACGTCTCGCTCGTGGTAGTACAGGCCCACTGCCCCACACATCGCGCGGAAACGTTCGTCG